>JBBQJK010000049.1:0-9845 GCA_038325835.1 Gammaproteobacteria bacterium | reverse complement strand
AGGATCGAATAAAGCGTGGTGGTCTTGCCGCTGCCCGTCGGTCCCGTGACCAGGATGACGCCCTCCGGCCGTGCCATGAGCATTTTCAGCAGGGTCAGCAGGTCCTCCGGCAGCCCGAGCTTCTCCAGCGGGACCACACCGGCGCGCCGGTCGAGGATGCGGAGCACGATGTTTTCGCCATGAATTGTCGGCTGCGTGGCCACGCGGAAGTCGACCGGCCGGCCGCCGAGATTCAGGGAGATGCGGCCGTCCTGCGGCGCGCGGGTTTCAGTAATGTCCATGCCGGACATCACCTTCAGGCGGACGGCCATGGCGGCCCAGAACTTCTTGTGGACCGTGGACACCTGCTGCAATACGCCGTCGATCCGGTACCTCACCCGGATGAAGCCGTCTTCCGGTTCCAGGTGAATATCCGAGGCGCGGCGCTTGACCGCATCAGCGAGGAAGGCATCCACCAGACGCACCATGGGCTGGGTGACGTCGTCACCGGCGCGGACGGCAATAGGGAGCGCGGTCTCAGGCGCGTCGATTTCCTGGAGAATTCCGGCAAGAGAAAACTCCTTGTCGTAGAAGTGCTCGATGGCCGCGCCGATCTCCGCCTCGCTCGCGAGGAGTGTGCGCACCTCGATGTTGCCCCCGAGCAGCGCCGCCACCTGGTCGAGGGCAACGACGTCGAAGGTGTCGGCCATCGCCACGGTGAGGGCCCGCGCGATGGGATCGTAGGCAATAGGGAGCAGCCGGAAACGGCGGGCGACCTCCTCGGGTACCAGGGCGACAGCGTCACTGTCGGGCACCACCTTGGACAGGTCGATGCTCTCAACCCGCAGCATTTCTGCCAGGACGTCCCGGAGCACGGACTCGCTGACCAGGCCAAGCCTCACGAGGATCTTGCCGATGCGCTCGTTCTTCTGCTTCTGCTCGGTCAGGGCGACGCGCAGCTGATCCCGGTTGATCAGGCCCTTCTCGACCAGAAACTCACCCAGCTGCTTGCGGGGTGAACGGCGTTCGCCCCGCGGGGGCGCGGCGGCCTCCGGGGTTTTCGTCGGACGGGAAATTGGCGTGGCCATGGCGCTAGCTCGTCGCGGGCCGCAGCCGGGCGAGCCGCTCCCGGACGACGTCGGAGTTGAAGAGGGTGCTGGCGGTGGCCAGATCCAGTGCGCGCTGGTAGTAGGCGACAGCGGGACCGGCCTGCCCCAGCCGGTCCAGGCTTACGGCCAGGTTATAGGCGTAGTCGGCGTTGGTCGGCTCATTGCGCACGGCCTCGAAGAAGGCCGCTTGGGCGTCGGGCCAGCGGCCGTTAGCCACGTACTGCAGACCCACCGCGAAGTGCAGGTTGGCCGCGCCAGGCTGTTCGCGCAGCAGTATTTTCAGGGCACTCTCATCCAGCGGGCGCGTCCCGGTAGCCGGGAGCGTGCTCAGGGCGCTGTTGGCCGCGGCGTTCCTTGGCTCGGCCAGCAGCACGGCCTGGTAGATCTCCCGGGCTTCGTCGTTGCGGCCACCCCGGGCGGCGAGGGCGCCAAGGCCGAGGAGCGCATCGACGTTAGCGGCATCGGCTGCCAGCACTTCCCGGTACAGCGCTTCAGCCCGCGGGTAGTCGGCGGTCTGGAAAGCCGCCCAGGCCCCGCTGAGTTTCGGGAACAGGGGATTCGTTGCCGTGCCGCGCACGAAGTGGATCGCCCCGACGGAAGACTCTGCGGTGAGTTCTGCGGGGTCTTCGGCACCGGCCTCGGGCGCGGACTCAGCGGCCGGCGTATCGAACCAGTCGGTAGCCGCGTTTCGGGGTGGTGACCGCTGCCGCTCGGGCAGGGGTGCCGCTGACTCCTGCAGGCGGTTCGCACCGGCCGGCTCTGCGGGAGAGACCACTGTCTCTGCTGCCGGCGTCGGGGACGACGCGTCCACGGGCGCGGCGAACAGCGAGTCACTTCCAGCGGCGTCGCCACTGACCTTGTTCAGCAGCCAGGTCGCCGCGCCGGCAGCCAGCACGATCAGGACCAGACCTGTGCCCAGCCAGATACTGCTCCGCCGGGAACGTTGCTGGAGGAGCGTTGCCGACAGCAGCTGGGTACCGAAGGGATCTGGCGCTGATGGTGCAGCCGGCGAGGGCAGTACCGCGGGTTCGGCATCGAGGCTGCTGTCAGTCCTGACCTCTACCGGACCATTGTCCACCGCCAGGCGTAACTCTACGGTCTGGGCGGCGGCCTCGGCCTCCAAATCGGTGTGCACCGGATCGCGGTCCGTCAGGCTGTCCTTCCGGTGCAGGATGTCCAGCAGGGAGCTCACGGGGTGGTCACCCCGTTACTGGCGGCCGGCAGTGGCATCGCCAGGCTGGCCAGGGCTTCCTGGCCGACGCCGGCACTGCGGATCACGGTGGGCCGGAGAAACACCACGAGCTCGCTCTTCGTCACGTTGTCATCCCGGTAGCTGAAGAGATCGCCCACCAGCGGGAGTTTCGAGAGGATGGGAATGCCGTCCCGCTGCTTGTTGCTGCTGTCCTGCATGAGGCCGCCAATGACGACGGTCTGGCCGTCCGCCACCTCCAGCAGGGACTCGATTTCCTTGACGCTCAGCTGCGGCACCAGATTGTCGAAGTCTGAACCAGAGAGTCGCGGGGCCGGGTCCACCACGAAATCGAGGACCCGGGTCAGGGTCGGGCGCACATTCAGGCTCACATTACCGTTCCGGTTGATCTGGGGCGTCACGCTCATCACGAAGCCCACGGGAACGGTGTTCACCTCGCTGGTGACGATGCGCTGCAGGGGAACCCCGGGACCCGTGCTCTGAATGGTCTCCGACGTCAGGGTGAAATACACCAGCTCGTCCACCACCTTGAGCAGGGCGGTCTGGTTGTTCAGCGCCATGATGCGGGGCGTGGACAGCACCTTGGTGTCACCGAACTGCTCCAGCAGCTTGACGGTGGCCGAGAAGCCCCGCCCGGCATTGTTGTAGGTCATCGTGAAGACCGGAGGGACTGCCAGGTTGCCACCGAGCATGTCGCTGATCGACGACACGCCGTTCGAGCCCAGACCACCGTCGGACGATAGCCGTGACCAGTCCACGCCGGCCTGGTACTGGTCGCTGAGCTTGACCTCAACCACGGTGACTTCGATCAGCACCTGGCGCTTGGAGCTTGCGGTGACCTCGTCGATGTAGGCCTCAACCTGCCGGTGCTGGAGGCTGGTGCCCCGCACACTGACGATGCCGGCAATGGGATTCAGGACTACGGGGTCGTCACCTTCCGTGGCGTTCTCCGCGCCCTGAGCCTTGCCGGTGATGAGTTGGCGCAGATTGGCGCCCAACAGGCCCCAGAAGGAGTTGATCGAGGAACTCTTCACCTTGGTGCTGGAGCCGTTGCTGCTGTCTTCACCCCCGCCGCCGGAAGCCCCTGACTCGTCCACGCTGCCGCCCACCGTGGCGATTTGCGTCGCGACCGTCACCTCACCCTCGCTGGTGCGGGCCAGGTTCACGTAGTCCACCGGGTAGTTCTGCCAGTAGGGCGAGTCGGGGAGCACCGCGAGCGTCCCGTTGTGCAGGGAGTAGCGGATACTGGCCTGGCGGCTCAGGCGGTCGAGAATCTGCGGCAGCGTCTGGTCGATGGCGTTGATGGTGACGTTGCCCTGAAGATCCCCGGACACGTCGACGTTCACGCCGGCGTCCCGGGCCAGCGCGAAGAGCACGTCCTTCACCGGGACATCGGTGACGACGACTGAATAGGTTTCCTGGGGCGGACGCGGCACCGGCGCGGGTGGCGTCGGCAGCTGGGTAACGGCGGGGGGCACATCACCGTTCTTCTCGATGACAGTGAGGTGGTCCTCCGGTACCGGGTTGAACTTCTGGACCGGGCCGCAGCCGGCCCCGAAGGCCCCGAGTGCCGCAACGACTACTAAGCTCGCGCGATGGCGCGCCCTGTGACCTGTCATGACCTGTGGCCCCTGGCCCCGTTAACTTAAGGCCCGGTCAGGATCAGGGTTTTATGTCTGGTGGGGAGTGCGCGGGATCACAGTCCAGCAAAACGGCGGCGTAGGGCGGTGTGACGCCGTTCCGCCCGGAGTGCCCGTAGGAGCGATTTCAGGCGCGATCAGGCGCGATCAGGAGGGATCGCGCCTGAAGGCGCTCCTACGGAGCCGCTCCGGCAACAGGCGCTCAGTTCGGCTGGTCGCCGTCGGCGACCGGCGCGGCGGTCGGCGCAGCCACCTGGGCCGGACGGCCAAACAGGTACTCGAAGCCGAGGTTCAGGGTCCAGAGGTTGCCCTGGTCGATATCGAACCATTCGCCTTCGGCGCGAATGGCGAACTGTTCGCTGACATAGAAGCGCGAACCCGCACCCAGCATCAGGCCCGACGGTGAATTGCTGGTGGCAGCCGCATCTTCCAGCAGCAACTGCTGATCGAACGAGTAGTAGCCAACTTTGACAAACGCGTCGTAGTCGTTGCTGTCGAGGGGTGCGAAGAGCAGCGCCGAGCCCACGAGTCCGTCAATCTTGACGGTGACATCCCCACCCGGATTCGGGGGATCCAGGTCTTCATCGAAGTCGCCAAAATCGAAATAGCCGCCTTCCAGGCCGAACCACTTGTTGAAGCGGTAGCCGCCGAAGGCCTTGAAGCCGGCGGAGCTGTCGTCCAGCTGGTTGCTGTCGAAGGAGTACTCGGCAAAAGTGGCCGCGAGGCCTGCATTCCAGCCGGTCTTGTCATCTGCCGCCAGGGCAGAGGTGGCGGCGAGTCCCAGGACGATTGCCGTCAAACACCGTTTCATTGCGCAGGCTCCTCAAAAAAAAAAAGTTCGGGAAGGACTGATCCTTGAGTGAGAAGAGTCTGCGCCCGACCGCTGGGCCCAGTCTTCGGTAATCGGCGGGCTGTCCCCGCCATGGACACTATTGTTGTCGGCACGCCACGTTCCGCCCCCTCTATCGAACTGCGGCTCGCCTTTTGCCCGGTCTCAGTATACGGCCGGCTGTCGGAGGGTCAACTTGGGCGGGGCGTGGTGGTTTCGCCCGGGTCCAGGATGCGGGGCCGGTTCCGGCACTTTCCCGGTGGTAGCGCACCTGACGTGGGCCAAAGTCGCCCTGGAGCGTGATGAAGTGGCGCTGCACCGCTGTGTTCGGTGGCGAGTTCGACATGGGGCCTTCCCGGCAACGGTGTGGCGGTATCATGCCCGCCGTTCAGTCCCCGCCGGTAGTCCATGAACCGCCAGTGGCGTATCGCCCGTTATCCTCGCGCCGATGAGGCGCTTGGCCCGGCCCACTTCAACTGGGTCGAGCAGGCGGTGCCGTCCCCGGGGGAAGGCGAATTCCTGGTGCGCACCCTGGGTCTCGCGCCGGGTCCTGCCCAGCGCGGCTATCTCTCGCCGGGCCACTCCGCGTTTTACGGCACGGTGCCCGTCGGGGAAGTGATGCGCGGCCGGGGCGTCGGCGAGGTGGTGGCCTCCCGCCATCCGGAGTACATCCCCGGCGACATCTTCAGCGGCTCGCTGGGCTGGCAGGACTATTCAGTCCAGCGGCCCCGGGGCGCGGAGTTCGTCTTCAGCACCCGCCGGATTGCCGCGCCACTGCGACCCTTGCCCACCACGACGCTCGGCATGCTGGGCCAGGCCGGCGCCACGGCCTGGTTCGGTCTTGTGGAGGCGGGCGCCTTCCGTCCGGGGGACCACGTGCTGGTGTCTGCCGCCGCGGGCGGCGTGGGCTCAATGGCCGGACAGATCGCGCGCCTCAAGGGAGCGGCCCGCACGGTGGGCATCGCCGGCACCTCTGAAAAATGCCGCTGGCTCTGTGCCGACCTGGGTTTCGATGCCGCCATCAACTATCGCACGGAGAATCTCGGCGAACGCCTGCGCGAGCTGTTTCCCCGGGGGATTGACCTGTTCTTCGACAATGTCGGCGGCGAAGTGCTGAACCAGGCGCTCGCGAACCTTGCGCAGGGAGCCCGGGTGGCGGTCTGCGGCTACATCGCCACCGACTACGCTGCGCAACCGGGCGCGGGTCCCGCCAATTACCGGTTTCTGGTCTATCAGCGGGCGCGCATGCAGGGCTTCGTGGTGTTCGACTACTGGCAGCGTTTCAGCGAGCCTGAAGCAGCGCTCACGGCCTGGTACCAGGACGGTACCCTGCAGGACTGCGAAGACCTGGAGGAGGGGCTTGAGAAGATGCCGGACATCCTGGCCAGCCTGTTCACCGGTGGCAACCGGGGCGTCCGGCTGTGCCGGGTGGCGCCAGATCCGGCGCACCTGCCGCTGCTGGTGCGAGGTGGGCGATGACCCTGCCGGCTGACGCCAGCTTCGATCCGGCCACGCGCCTGTTCCTGGCCCAGGAGGAAAGGCCTGCGCATCTCGAGGCCGTCCGCCCGGAAGATCTCTCCCCCCTGCAGCGGGCCCTGCTGGTCATTGACGGTACGGTCACCACCTTCCTGTCGGCCTGGGCGCTGGAACCCGTGCTGGTGCAACCCCTGAGCCAGCGCACCGCAGCCCTGTCCGGCTCTGCCCCGCCCGCCGCCTGGCTCGAGGCGCCGGCGGGTACTCCGGTCCTGGAGCGTGCGGTGCTGCTCGTCGGCGGGCACAGCCAGAGACTCTTCGCCTTTGCGGAGTCGGTGATCTGCACGGAGCGCCTGCCTGCAGCGCTGCGTAACGCGCTCCTGTCCGGGGGGTCGAGCCTCGGGCAGTTACTGCTCCTCCCGGGCTTTGAGAGTCGTCGCGAGGGCCTGTGGTACGGCCGCGAGCGGCCCGCTGTGCTGCCGACCACAGTTGCCGCGCTGACAGCAGCGGACTTTCTCACCCGGACCTATCGGGTGAGCGCGGGCTCGCAGCGGCTGATGCTGATTACCGAGCGCTTTCCCTGGACGTTCAAGGCGTAGGAGCGCGTTCACCGGCGACCAACCGGTGGACGTGTGTTGCAGCGGGCTGGCCGCGGCTGAAGCCGCTCCTACGGTACTTGGGTTAGATTGACGGAATACGGTTTCACCTCAGGCGAGTCACGCATGCACATTTTCCATCGGCTCCTGCCAGCAACGCTGCTCTGCTTGGCCGTCCCGGTCGCTTCAGGTCAGGGCTGGCCCCACTACGGCGGTGATGAGGGCGGCAGCCGCTTCTCGCCGCTGACCCAGATCAACAGAGACAACGTGGCCGGCCTGGAACTGGCCTGGCAGTACCGCACGGGGGCTGTGAAGGACAACCCCACGCTAAAGAAGTACATCGACTTCCAGAACACACCAACGCTCCTGCCTGCCGCTGCTGGCGGGCATCTGGTGGTGTGTGATCCCTTCGGCAAGGTCATTGCCCTGGACCCCGCCTCTGGCACGCCCCGCTGGACCATGGATCCGAAGATCGACAAGACGCCCTACGCCGGCCGCTTCAAGTGCCGGGGCGTGGAGTACTGGGCCGACGACACCGCCGCGCCGGGGACTGCCTGTGCGCACCGCCTGTTCCTGGCAACGGCGGACAAGCGGCTGATCGCCCTGGACGCCCGGGACGGGCAACCGTGTGCGGGCTTTGGGGTCAACGGCCAAGTGAACGTCGATATTCTGCTCAAGGCCACCTTCCCGTCGGACGGGGTCCAGCTCACGCAGCTCGCCTCGCCGCCCACGGCAATAAACGGCATCGTCGCGGTCTCGTCGTTCGCCAACAAGTTCAAGAGTTCAAGTTCCGTGAATGGCGCCATCCGTGGCTTCGATGCCCGCACCGGCGCTTTGAAATGGACTTTCGATCCCCTGGTCCGGGACGCCGCGACCGGCTTCGAGCCGACGCCCATCGAGGTTGGCGGTGGCAACACCTGGGTGCCCATGACGGCGGACAGTCCCCGGGATCTGCTCTTCATCCCGACGGCGGCACCTGCGCCAAACTACTGGGGCGCTCACCGGCCCGGAGACAACCGCTACGCCAATTCCATTGTGGCGCTGCGCGCCTCGACGGGGCAGGTGGTCTGGCACTTCCAGACCCTGCACCACGACGTGTGGGACCGGGACGTGGGTTCGCCGCCGATCCTCGTGGATATCCGCAAGGACGGCCAGACGATTCCCGCGGTGATCCAGCTGGTCAAGACCGGCATGGTGTTTGCCTTCAACCGGGAGACCGGCGAGCCGCTATTCCCCATCGAGGAGCGGCCAGTCCCGACGGACTCCGAAGTCGTGGGGGAGAAGCTGTCGCCGACGCAACCCTTCCCGACGAAGCCGCCGGTGCTCGTCCGCAACAGCATCACGCCGGACGATGCCTGGGGATTTACCTTCCTCGACAAGAATGCCTGCCGGAAGAAGATCGAGTCCATGCGCCATGGCGGGCACTACGAGCCCATCTCGACCCGGGGCACCGTCATGTATCCCCAGATCGGCGGCGGCGCCAACTGGGGTGGCGGCGCTTTTGACCCGGCGCGCAATCTGCTCGTCACGCCCGTGTCCCAGATTCCCTATTACGTCCAGTTCCTGGCCCGGGACCAGGTCGACCCGGAGTACGCCAAGCGTCCCGAGGCGGGTGGCCCGCTGCAGGGCCCCGGCTATCTCGGTGACACGCCCTATGGCGTGAAGCAGGGACCCCTCATGTCGCCGTCCTTCACACCCTGCACGGCGCCGCCCTGGAACATGCTGGTGGCCGTGGACATGGCCGCCGGCGAGATCAAGTGGAAGATTCCTTTCGGCAAGCTCGACAAGCTGATGCCGGTGCCGATTCCCCTGGACCTGGGTGCGCCCACGGCCGGCGGTCCGATCATTACGGCCGGTGGACTCATCTTTATCGGGGCCACGCCGGACAACCGGCTGCATGCCTACGACGTGGAGACGGGCAAGACCCTCTGGGAACATAGGGCGCCGACCTCCGCGATGTCGACGCCCATGACCTACGAGGCGAACGGCAGGCAGTTCGTGGTTTTTGCAGCGGGCGGCCACTCCTGGTATGACGCCAAGGGCATCGACGACTACGTGCTGGCCTACGCGCTGCCGGCTTCCGTGAAGTAGGCCGCAGTTCCCGGGCAAGCCCGTCACCGACTGAGAACTGGCGCATGGCTGGCCGAACCGGGTCACGGCTACCCTCTGCGTTATGTTTGGCGGAACTGCGCTCTCCAACCTGTTCATCGCCGCTGCCGCTCTGGCCGGCTTCGCCGTGGGAGCTTTCTTCACGCGCCTCATGGGCAGCAGTGCCAACCGGCCCATGGGCAAGCGCGCCGACGATCTTCACCACACGATCCGAGGCCTGGAGGCTGACCTGCGTGTCGCCCAGCGGACCGTGGAGCAGGCGAGGGCCGAGCGCGATGGCCTAACCACTGAACTCGGCAAGGTCACTGCTGAACTGATGACGCGGCGGGAAAAATCCACTGGCCACGATGATCTCGTGCGCAAGCTGAAGGCTGAGGTCCAGCACGAGTGCGCCAAGACGGCGCGCCTGCGGATGGAGCTGGCGGATCGCGCGGAAGAAATGGTGAGGACGCACGTGCAGCTGCGTGACGTCCAGAACGAACTGGGCGTGAACCAGGTGGGTTCGGACGTGGTCATGGACGAGATCACGCGGCTGGAGCGGGAGCGTGAGGATCTGAATGCCATGGTCGAGGCACTCCGCAGGGAGATGGCCGCCCGGCCCCGGGGTCAACTGGTGCTCGGTGCTTCCCCGATCCTGGATCAGGGCGGCGACCTGTTCGTGGACAGCTGACCATGGCCTACGCGGGACTCATATTCATCGGCCTGCTCTTTGGCGTCATCCTCGGTGGCAGTGTGGTGGGCTTTATTGTGGTCCGCGCCGGCGGGCCCCTGAAGGAAAGCCTGTTTGGTGACACGGGCCGCAACCACCGGTTCAGCACTGCGCCAAAGAACACGGAGGTGTTGCCCGAGGCCGATACGCGCCAGAGGGCGCTGCTCGAGGAACTGCGCATCTCCCAGAAG
>JBBQJK010000048.1:0-9931 GCA_038325835.1 Gammaproteobacteria bacterium | reverse complement strand
GCTTCGCGCGCTGCCAGCCGGGCCACTAACGCCTCGGCATCGGCCTCTGTGGTTCGCAGCGTCGCTGTGGAAATCACCCGTAAATTATAGCGTATTGTGCTGCTTTGATCTCAGTTCAACACCGAATAATGCAAGACCTCGTGGGCCTGCATGCGCCACACGTCGTAACCGTCGAGCAGCCAGTTCAGTTGCTCGACGCTGAGCGTGAGTACCGCCTGGTCGGCGTGCCGCGGCCAGTGAAAGCGATGGCGCTCCAGGCGCTTGTACCAGACGATGAAGCCGTTGCGCTCCCAGAGCAGCAGCTTGAGCTTGTTGCGCCGGGCATTGATGAAGGCAAACAGCGCGCCCGACAGCGGATCGAGCTGCATCACGTCCCGGGCCAGCAACGACAAGCCGTCGATCTGCTTGCGCATGTCAATCGGCGCGCGGTGCAGGTAGACCCGCTCGATGCCCCGATCAGGGCGCAGCATCCGCCCGCCCCGCCAGCAGGGTCGTCAACCAGGCCACCGGCGGCCACTCGCCGCACTCGAGCACCGCGGTGCTGCCGATCAATACCCGGCAGATCATCGCATGGCGCGTGATCGTCGGCACCAGGGCGGCCAACCGCGCCATGCAGTCCAGCGGCTCGAAGACCACGTGGGTGGTGCCGTCCCGATACGGCGTCTTCAGCGTGTAGCGCACCTGACCCGGGCTGGTGAGTGACAGCCGCCCGGTGGCGATCGGCGGCCGGGCGATGTAGCGGCCAATGATTGCCGTAGAGCAAGTCCTTCTGCCAGACCTCACCGGTCATCCGATCCCGGCGCGCACACCGCCCACGGACAGGACGGAGCCAGCCGTAAATCCGGGGAAGTCAGTGAGATATGACTGCACCACCAGCCTCTTGCCAAAGTGCAGCAGGTGGTTAATGCTCGGCCTGACTGTTATCGGCGCGGTGGCACCCGCCACACGGCATGTTTCGCCTGGGTCTGGACTGGTTCAACACAAACAACTACGTGACGAGCGCGACCAACGACTTCGTGGCCAGCTCCTACGACCGGGTCAATGGCTTCATCCGCCTGGATGTCGACAAGAACTGGAACGTGCGGCTGTCAGTGCAGAATCTGGGCGACTCGGAAGACATCACTTCCGGCAGCCGGCGGGCTTTTCAACTACCTATTCTCGAGGTCTGCGGAATGAGGCGGATGACTCCCCGACATGCCTCTGCTGCGCTTCTGGCTGGGGTCCTGGTCAACCTCGCGCCGGGCCTGGCCGGCATCGCCGCGCCTTCCCCATTGGCTGTTTCCCCTGGCGAAGTGATCGCGCAAGCTCCCGAGCCGAAGCAGATACGGTTCCTAGTGCCACCCTATCCATCGGCCCAGATGCGCAACGGAATCTCGGGCTACGTCCTCGTCCAGTTCCGACTGGATGAGAAGGGCAGGCCCCGGGACCCGCGGGTGCTCATGACGAACCCCCAAGGGGCCTTCGAGTCGGCTGTCCTGCGCCACCTCTGGAAAGTGCGCTACGACGTTCCTCCTGAGTGGGCCGCCAGAAATCCAACCAGACTCCTTGAGATCGGGTACATATTCGTCTTCGAGCGATGCGTGGACAAGAACCTCTTCCCGGGAATCACGTCAGTGGTCATTTCGGTATGGCGGAATTCGGCAGATGCCAAGCAATGTGACGGCGAAGCCTGATCCTTATGGTGCGGGTATTTCCCGACACGCGGGATCGACTGGCGTTGCTTGGGAAATCGCGGTCCTGAACTCCGGGGTCATCCAGAGATCGTTTGCCCTTGGTGCTGCGTCCTGCCACCGGTCCCAGGTCACGCCCTGCAGCGCCCGCAGCGCTCCGACGGACAGGTAAAGCATCTTCCGCGGCGTGCCCACCACCGCCCTCTGGTCCCAGGCGTGGGCGCCCCGCGCCAGAACGATGCTGCCAATATCCCGGTACACGCCCAGCGCCGTGGCCACCGCCCAACCGGAACGAAAGCCAAGCGACTGCAGGCCGGTATCGGCCGACTGATAGTAGCGATCTGCTGCCGTGAGCAAGCGCCGCACCACGCCGGCCACCGCCCGGCGCTGCTCCGGCTGCGCGATGGCAGCGGTGGGGATCCCCGCCTCTGCCAGCCACTCTGCTGGCAGGTAGCAGCGGCCGTTCCGCGCGTCGTCCACCACATCCCGGGCAATATTGGTGAGCTGGAACGCAATGCCGAGGTCCGCGGCGCGCTGCAGGTTGCCGGTATCCCGCACACCCATGACCAGCGCCATCATCACTCCGACCACTCCGGCCACCCGGTAGCAGTAGAGCAGGGTCTCGTCGATCGTGCGGTACCTGAAACCGGTCACGTCCATCTCGAAGCCGGCCAGCAATTCCAGCGCGTACCGTTCGGGGATCTCGTGTGCCCGCGCCACGCGCTGCAGCCCCAGGAAGACCGGATCAGTCACGGCCTCGCCCCGCAGGGCGCGCTGGGTCTCGGTGCGCAGCTTGACCAGACTCGCCGCCGGGTCATTCGCGGCGTCAGGTCCCGGCCGGGCGGCCGGCGCCATGCCGAGCTCCTGACCGTCGATCTGGTCGTCGCAGTGGCGGCACCAGGCGTAGAGCATCCAGGCGTGGTCGCGGATGGCGGGATCAAACACCCGGGACGCCAGCGCGAAGCTCCGCGATCCCTTGCGGATCATGTCGCGACTGTTGCTGACGACCGCGTCCATCTCAGCCTGCTCCCAGGTCCGCGAGCATCAGGCCTGCCGTGGCCTTGGCGGAACCAATGACGCCCGGTATACCCGCACCCGGGTGGGTGCCAGCCCCCACGAAGTACAGATTGTGAATGCGGTCATCCCGATTGTGAACCCGGAAGAACGCACTCTGGGTCAGGAGCGGTTCCAGGGAGAAGGCGGAACCCAGGTGCGCGTTGAGCTCGGTCGCAAAATCCGCAGGGGTAAAGATGCGCGACGTGACGAGATTGGCGCGTAACCCCGGCAGGGTGTGCTTTTCCAGGGCGTCCAGGATCCGGTCCCGGTACTGGGGCCCCACCACGCTCCAGTCGACCGGTGCCTTGCCCAGGTTGGGCACGGGTGCCAGCACGTAGAACCCGGCCTGGCCGGGTGGGGCCAGCGAGGAATCCGTCCGGGAAGGATTGTGCAGGTACAGGGAGAAATCGTCCGGAAGGATGCCCCGGTCAAAGATGTCCGTGAGCAGCTCCCGGTAGCGCGGCCCGAACAGCACGGTGTGGTGGGCGATCTCCGGGTACTGACGCTTCAGGCCGAAATACACGACGAACAGGGAATTGCTGAAGCGCTTGCGGGTCAGGCGTCGCGCCATCACCTGCCCCCGGTCGGTGCCGGCCAGCAGGGTGGCATAGGTGTGCACCACATCCGCGTTGCTCGCCACCGCGTCCACCACCACGCTCCGGCCGTCGGCGGTGGCCACCTCCGCGGCCCGACCGTTGCGCACCCGAATCTCCTGGACGGGGCAGCCAAGACGCACCTCCCCACCCAGGTCCTGGAACAGGCGGACGAGGGCCCGCACGAGAGCGCCCGTCCCGCCCCGGGGGAAACGCACACCCCACTTCCGCTCCAGCGCATGGATCAGCGCGTAGATCGACGACACCTGGAATGGATTGCCGCCGATCAGCAGCGACTGGAAGCTGAAGGCCTGGCGCAGATGGGGGTCCTTCATGTAGTCGGACACCACGCTGTACACCGAGCGATGACTGCGCAGCTTGATCAGCTGGGGCGCGACCCGCACCATGCTCCACACATCCTGGAAGGGCACGGTTCCCAGCTTCAGGTAGCCCTCGCGGAACACCGCCTCGGAGAATTTGAGGAACTTGCGGTAACCGTCCGCGTCGGCAGGATTGATGCGGGCGATGGCCGTAGCCACCGCATCGGCGTCTGCGTTGTACTCCAGCGTCACCCCGTCCGGCCAGACCAGGCGGTAGAACGGCTCGACGGGCAGCAGTTCAATGTAGTCGCCCGTCGCCCGGCCGCTCAGCGCGAAAAGCTCATCGATGGCATTGGGCGCCGTGATCACCGTCGGCCCCGCATCGAAGGTAAAGCCATCCTGCTCGTACACGTAGGCCCGCCCGCCGGGCCGCTCCCGCTTCTCGAGGAGCACGGTCTGAATACCGGCCGACTGCAGCCGGATGGCCAGCGCCAGACCACCGAATCCCGCCCCAATCACCGCGGCGGACTTGCTCATGATGTCTGGTTGCCTGTGTTCATCAGCGGACGGGTGCTTTCTGGGTGGCAGCAATACCCGGCGAGCGGCTGCTCGACGGCAGGACGTAACGGAGGGCCCGGTGCACGGGTACTGGCGGTGTACCGCTCAGCACGCGGCTGATGTCCATGGCGGTCAGGGCGCCGGCATAGAAGCGGTTGATCACAGACTCGGGCAGCCGGTAGAAGTGCTGGAGGATCCGGTAGCGCTCTGCCGGCGCCGCGGCCAGGAAGAGCATGCGGTTCAGCAGCCGGAAAACCCGCTGCTCCCGCCACCGGCGCGCAACCCGGCGCCTGATCCACGGCGCAACAGCTTGACTGTGGAGGTCGGGCAGGCGCGGCAGCTCGTCGGCGAGGCCGGCGGCTTCGGGCACCGAATAACCGGTGGTGTGGTGAAACAGGCCGGCGCGCAACCCGGACCGGGGCACCTCATCCGCGACGGGCCAGAACCGGGCCAGAGTGGCGTCGAGCACGATGGGCAGGACGCCGGTTTCCTCCCCCAGCAGGGCCTGCACCTGCCAGCCCCGGTCAGCCGCGTAGCCGGCGACGTGTTGCCGCAGGACCGTGGCATCGAGGGTGCCGGTATCGCTGTAGTAGGTGTCCTCGATCAGCACCTCGGTGGCGGTGAAGGGCAGCACGTAGACGAAGCGGTAACCCTGCTCTTGGGACACCGTCGCGTCCATCAGCAGCGGCCCTGTCATGCCGTGCGGCTCCGCCAGCCGCAGCCGCTGGCCGAGAAACTTCTGGTAGCGCAGTGTGACCCCGGCGGGTACCTCAGCACCAAGGCCGCGGCCATCCACCACCAGGTCCGCCTTGAGCTGCTCGCCGCCGCGGAGCGTGACTCCGTCTGGGGCCATCGCCACGACGGGTGCGTCAAGCCGCACCCGGTCCCCGAGCGTCCGCATCACCACCTCGTGCAGGTGCTCGGAGGTGAGCGAGTGATAGCTGCCCGGCAGGCGCCGACCACGCCCGGGAAACCGGACGTCGTGGTGGGGCCAGGAGTAGCTGGCCAGGGGTAGAAGCCAGGCGCCGACTGCCGGGGTTACGTCCGTGCCGTGCCAGGACCAGGTGTGCTTGCCGCCAAGGCAGCTCGCGCTTTCCAGAAGTGTCACGGACACGTCGGGCCGCAGTGCACGGAGCCGCAGACCCAGCAGGCAGTTGGCCAGACCGCCGCCCACCAGCACCACCGACCGGGTCATGGCCGGGGTTCCACGGGAAGTAGCGCAGCCACCTGAGCAGCCACCTCCTCAGCGAGGGCAGCCGTCCATCGACCGCGGAAGCGCGCCACAAGCTGGCCCTTGGCATCGAACAGGAGCAGGTTGGGCAACGCCGTGTCGAGGGCGAAGGCCGTCGCCCACTGGCGCTCCGGATCCATGAGCACCGACACCCCCGCCGGCACGCGCTTGCGGAGGGTCGCAGCCGTGCGGTCGAGGTCCACTCGCACAGTGCCGGGCACGTCGCCGGGTACGTCGCCGGGTACGTCAATGGGCAGATCCACCACGTTCAGAAAGCGAATGCCCGGCACCCGCTTGGTCAGGTCCCGCTCCCACTTCTCGATCAGGGGCAGGGCCTTGATGCCAACCACCAGGGCGATCACCGGCGCCCCGGCGCGCCGCGCCAGCGAATCCACCGTACCGTACTGGTCACTAAACTCGGCATCGGCCCGGAGGCCGGAATCCCCGGCAGCGGCAGTGCTCAGCATCAGCATCAGCATCAGCAGGGTAAGGGTCCCGAGAGTGTGCATGCCGGGTGCTCTGCAGCAGGTGCGCCGGACAGCGGCGCGGGGCCGCCATTGTACCGGCGGGCGGGTGCTAGAGGCTGATCAGCCCCCGGTCGACCAGCTGCTCCGGGGAGCTGAATTCCACTGAGCCCGCGTAGGCAAAGGAGAACGACGGCTCCGCCCGCAGCCGGGCCGCCACTTGGTCGTAGGCCAACACGGCGCCCGGTGTCGCCCGGCGCTCGCGAACCCGGCTGAGCTTCAGGGCAATGGCGCTGCAGAAGCGGAAGTGGAGCAGCGCCATGCGCGGTTCGTCGAAGTTCAGCTCAAAGGGGTACACCGTGTGAGGATCCCGGTAGACGATCCCGGGCTCCAGCACCAGCGCCGTCTTGGCCAGCCAGCCAAATTCCGGGCGCGGGCGTATCGCCCGCATCTCCGGACCGCCCCGAATGTTCAGCCGCGGAAAGCGGTCACGGCGCCAGTCTGCAGGCCTCTCAATGGTGTAGCCATCACCGTCAAAGAGCGGACAGGCGGCAAGGAGATCACCGTCCCCGGCGGGACGGGACGTGAGGACTGGTCCGGCACCGTACATGTCGAGCATGATCGAGTTGACCACTTGCAGGCCTCTGGCCCGCATCCCGGCGGCAAAGGCCTCAAGGCTGACCGCAGGCCAGCCCGGGTAGACTGCGGTCTCGTCCGCATCGACGCTGAGGCACCAGCTGGCCCGGGCATAGCGCTCGAGCAACAGGGTCCGCCAGACGGCGCTGGCGGAAGACAGCAGGAAGTCGCCCCGGTGCCGGTACACGTCGCAGTCCGGCTGCGCGAGGAGGTACGGGAGCGTGCCATCCACGGAAGCGTTGTCGATAAAGGCGAAGCGCCCGGCGCCGGCGGCCCGGTGGTGCCGCAGAAAGTGGGGCAGGTGCGTGATCTCGTCCCGGACCGAGGCAATCACGACCCCCCTGCCCGGGGGCAGCGGCCGCACCTGCAGGGACTCAAGGTCCCGTGCGGCTTCGGCCATGCGGCCGGACAGCTCGGCGCGCCAGGCCCGGACATGCTCGGGGGTCAGTGTCACAGCTCTTCCAGGGGCGATGGCTCATGGCCGCGAAAGAGATTGTATGCGGGTAGCGAACGGCGCGTCCCGGCGGCGCTGCTAGAACTCGAAGCGCCAGCCGACCAGGACTTCCTCGTCAGCGGGGTTCAGGGAGAACTCCAGGGCGGGCGCCCGGTTATCCCCGGCAAACAGTTCCCCGGAAAAGACGTTGAAGGCATAGAGCGCCGGCGGCTCGCCGGGATCAGCGGGTACAGCGCCATCAGCGACCAGGAACGGCGGCGCACTCCAGGCGGTTTGGGGCGGGAAAGACTCAAGGCCGGTGAGCAGCGAATCCGCGTTGGCGACCGCAGGCAGTTGCCCCACCATAGCCATCACGATCGCTGTGGGGAGCCAGCCGAACTGCCCGTGCAAGGAACGCATCAGCGGAACCTCGGACCGGAAAGAATGCTGCCGGTACAGTCTCAAGACCCGGGGTGGATACTAGAAACAAGCCCACCGCGATTCCGGCACCGTGTCACTCTTCGAGCGGGCCCCGGGCGCTAAAAAACAGATTCGGTTAAGTGAGCGCTACAACAAGTCACATGGACCAGCGGCAGGGAGCGCGTGGGCTTCCCGACTTCCGTCTTCTAGGCGTCGAGGGCGCTCCGCAGGGCGTCGATCAGGTCCTCCACGTCCTCCAGCCCCACCGACAGGCGGACGAGTCCGTCCGTCAGGCCGATCCGCTGGCGCTCGGCGGGTTCTACAGCCGCGTGGGTCATGGTCACGGGGTGAGTAATCAGGGACTCCACGGAGCCCAGGTTCTCGGCGAGAGTCCAGAGGCGAATGCGGTCCATGAGCGCCTTGCCGGCGGCCACCCCGCCCACAAGTTCGAAGGACAGCATGGCGCCGTAGCCCGAGGCCTGACGAGTGGCCAGGTCGTACTGGGGAAACGACGGGAGTCCCGGATAGTTCACGGCCGTGACTTTCGGCTGCGTCTGCAAAAACCGGGCAATGGCCAGTGCATTGGCCGATTGCCGGTCCATGCGCACCGACAGTGTCTTGCACCCCTGGAGCGTCAACCATGCCACCTGTGGTGACATGATCATCCCTGCAGCGTTCATGATGTAGCGAATGGCCTTGGACTGCTCTTCCGTGCTGACGACGAGCGCGCCCCCGACCGTGGCGTTGTGGCCGTCGAAGTACTTCGTCGTACTGTGAATGACCATGTCCGCACCCAACTCAAGAGGCCGCTGGTAGTAGGGTGTGAGGAAGGTGTTGTCCACGGCATGCAGAATGCGGTGCTCCCGCGCCACGTCGGACACTGCCTTCAGGTCAGTGAGCTTGAGGGTGGGGTTGGCCGGCGTCTCGGTGAGGATGAGCCGGGTGTTCTTGCGGATCGCCTTGCGGACGTTGGCGGCGTCAGCCGTATCCACAAAGGAAAAGTCCACGCCAAAGCGGGAATACACCTTCGTGCTCAGCCGGTAGGTGCCGCCGTAAACCATCTCGGAAATGATCGCGTGATCCCCGGCATTCAGGTATGCCAGGAAGAGGCCGTTGATCGCCGCCATGCCGGTGCCAAAACAGATCGTGTCGGAACCCCCCTCAAGGTCCGTCAGCTTGTTTTCCAGCGCACGGACGGTGGGATTGGCGGAACGGGAATAGGAGTAACCCTTCTCCAGGTACCGATCCACCGACTCCTGGACGTAGGTGGTGGTCTGGTAGATGGGGGTAAGAATGGCGCCGGTCACGGGATCGGGCACCACGCCACTGTGGACCTGCCGGGTGGTGAAGCCAGGCTTCTTGCTGCTCATGGCTGGTCGCTCTCTAAAACTGGTCGTCGGACAGGGCCAGGAGCGTGTCGGGGCCGGATTGCACGGCCCGCAGGTGCGCAGTCGCCAGGGGCAGGAACTGCTCCGCGTAAAAGCGGGCAGTGACGAGCTTGGCCTTGAAGAAGTCCCGGTCGGGTCCGGTCGCCCCGGCCGCCAGTCGCTCGTGGGCAATCAGGGCGCCCCGGGCCAGCTGCCAGCCGCCGGTGACCGTCCCCAGCAACATCAGCACATGGTAAGAGGCGGCGCCGGGCGCAGCCGGGTGCCGGGCGTGATTGGCCGCCAGCCAGGCGCCGGCCGCCTCGACGGCCTCCCGCCCTTCGCGCAGGCCCCGGTTCACGACCTCCAGGTCCGCCACCTTCGCCAGCTCGGCTTCAAAGGAACGCAGGTCCAGGACGAGGGACCGCAGTGACGCACCGCCATCCCGCAGGATCTTGCGACTGACCAGGTCGTTGGCCTGGATGCCGGTGGTGCCTTCGTAGATCGTCGTGATGCGGGCGTCCCGCATGTATTGGGCGACGCCAGTCTCCTCCACATAGCCCATACCACCATGAACCTGCAGACCCAGGGAGGTCAGCACCTGACTCATCTCGGTGGACCAGCCTTTCACCACTGGCGTCATCAACTCGACGCGGGCCTGGTGGCGGGCACGCGTGGCCTCATCCGGGTGACGGCGGCCCAGGTCCAGGTCGGCTGCTGTCACGTAGGTGATGCTGCGCATCGCCTCGATGTAGGCCTTCATGGTGAGCAGCATGCGGCGCACGTCCGCGTGGCCGATGATCGAGGTACGGCCCGCCTCCCCTGCCACCCGGCCCTGAACCCGGTCCTTCGCGTAGGCCAGGGCGCTCTGGTAGGAACGCTCGGAGACGGCGACACCTTCAAGTCCCACGCCGAGGCGGGCATGATTCATCATCGTGAACATGGCGGCGAGGCCGTTATTCAGCTCACCGACCAGGTAGCCGACCGCCCCGTCAAAGGACATCACGCAGGTCGGGCTGCCGTGGATCCCGAGCTTGTGCTCGACGGACAGCGGCCGCAGACTGTTCCGCTCCCCGGGCGTGCCGTCGGCCTTCAGCAGAAACTTGGGCGCCAGGAACAGCGAGATTCCCCGCACGCCGGGCGGCGCGTCGGGCAGCCGGGCCAGCACCAGGTGCACGATGTTGGC
>JBBQJK010000047.1:0-9950 GCA_038325835.1 Gammaproteobacteria bacterium | reverse complement strand
ACCATGTCACGACGGGGCTTGGTGCGAAACAGAACGAGTACTACGCCAAGGTGCGGGGCCAGACGACCGAGCAGTTCATGGCTGCCATGCGCCAGCGCATTCCGCTGGGCCGGCCTGGACTGCCGGAGGACACTGCCGCTGCCGTGGCCTTCCTCGCTTCCGATGACGCCCGCTACATCACGGGCGAGGCCATGAACGTCAGTGGCGGCGAAGAGACGCACTGAGTTGGCCCGGAAGTAACAGGCAGGTGGAACACCGGCAGCTCGAGCGCTTCCTGGCCGTAATTCAGCACGGCAGCCTGGCGGCGGCGGCCCGGCATCTGCATCTCACCCAGCAGGCGCTCAGTGCCAGCCTGGCCAACCTGGAGCAGGACCTGGGGGTCCGTCTCTTTGACCGGAGCCCTGGGGGTATCACCCGGGCCACGCAACACGGCACGGCGCTCATTCGCCATGCCCGCGCCCAGCTGGCCGGGGTCGAGCGGGCCCGCCAGGATCTCCGCCACCTGAGTGACGGGAAGACAGGTATCGTCACCGTGGGGCTCGGAGAGTCTTTCGCCGGCAACATCATTGCTGAGGCCGTGCTGCGGTTTCGCAAGTCGCGGCCCGGGATTCGCGTCAACCTCATCGAGGGCTATTCCGAGAAACTCCGGCACCGTCTCTACGATGGGGAATTCGATTTCATCGCCGCAGGCGTCAGTGCCTATGAGCTGGCGGAGGGTTTTACGCGGGAGGTCATTTACTCCAGCAATGACGTCGTGGCTGCCCGGCCCCAGCACCCCTTGGCACGACGCAAGAAACTGCGACTGAAGGACCTGGAGGGCTATGCCTGGCTCGTGCCTTACTCCCGGCCTGCGGACCTGGACGTGATCGTCGAGACCTTCGTTGCCGAAAACCTGGAACCTCCCCGCAAGATCGTCGGCAGCGACGCGTACAGGATTGGTATGCAACTGCTGCTGTCGAGCGACCTGCTCATCATGGTCTCCCCTGCCCTGATCGCCCCGGAGCTGGCCAAACGCCCGGTTGTCCTGCAGGTCCTGGATATCGACAGGCCCACCGTGCAGCGGAATGCCAGCCTCATTCACCCGTCCGACCGGCCCCTGACACCGCCAGCCGCCCTGCTCCTCGAGGAAGTCCGCAAGGTGGCGGGGCTGGCGTCCGGGTCGGCTGTGCCAGGCCATTCCAGCGCGGCGGGTGCGCGACCCTGAAACACGCCATGCGCTCCCATCTTCTGAAGATCGTCGAGAACCAGGGCTTTCAGCGCTTCATTCTTGCTGTGATTGTCCTGAACGCCATCACCTTGGGGCTGGAGACCTGGCCAGCGGCAATGCAGGCCGCTGGCGGCTTCATCGTTGGCCTCGACCGGATCGCGCTGGCTATCTTCTCGATCGAGGTGACGATGCGCCTGATCGCCCACGGCCGTCGGTACTTCCGGGATCCCTGGAGCATTTTCGATCTGCTGGTTGTCACTATCGCGCTGGTGCCCGCCGCCGAAGGCTTTGCTGTCCTGCGCACCCTGCGGGTCCTGCGTGCGCTGCGGCTGATCTCGGCTGTACCACGGATGCGAGCCGTCGTCGAAGCACTGCTCTCGGCCATTCCAGGCATCAGCTCGATCTTTGCCCTGCTGCTCCTGATCTTCTACGTGGCGGCGGTCATGGCGACCAAGCTGTTCGGCGCCGCCGGCCCTGAGTGGTTCGGCAGTATCGCCCGCAGCTTCTTCACCCTGTTCCAGATCATGACCCTGGAAGGCTGGGCTGACATTGCGCGGTCACTGATGTTGACCGTGCCCTGGGCCTGGGTGTTCTTCGTCCCCTTCATCCTGATTGTCACGTTCACTGTGCTGAACCTGTTTATTGCGGTGGTGGTCAGCGCCATGCAATCGGTCCACGACGCGGAGCAGGCGCGGGAGAACCAGGCAGCACACGTTGAGCGGCGGGAGATCCTCGAGCAGCTCCGTGAACTGCGCCGCGAGATCCAGCCCCCGCGCACCGAAAAAGGTGAAAAAGGTACCGGACCTTAGTTTTGTCAGTTGTTTAGTTGTTGTGATGAGCCTCCAATAACTAAACAACTGACAAAACTAAGGTCCGGTACCTAGCGGCGCCGGCTCGAACGCCTCCCCCTCAACCTGCAGCGCCGAATAGCTCTTCCAGTTTGATGATCAGCTGACGCGCATTGACGGGTTTCCTGAGCAGCACGACCCGGGACACCGTGTGGATGCTGGCGAGTACCGGAGAGGTATCTCCGCTCAGGATGACAGCGGGCAGATCCCGGCCGGCCGCTGCCCGCAGCTTCTCCACAAGCTCGAGACCATTGCGGCCATTCCCCAGCTGATAGTCGCTAATCATCACGTCGATCTCCGCGCCGTGCAGCGCGAAGAGGTCTTCGGCACCAGCGGCGGAATCCGCCACCCAGGTGGGGTAACCGTCGAGAGTCAGCAGCAGTTTCAACGCATCCCGGACTGCCGCGTCGTCTTCGACCACGAGCACAGCGGGCTTCGCCACCTCCGGCCGCTCGAGAGCGGGGCCAGGCAGCACGACCCGGCCGGTGGCAGCCGTGACGAGCTGCGCGCCAGGCACCAGCACCGAAAACGTCGTGCCGCGCCCCTCCTCCGACTCGACCTGCACTGTGAAACCCAGCAACCGGCCGATCTGCCGGACGATGGTGAGACCCAGGCCGAAGCCCCGCGGGCGATCGCCGGGGGTGGCCCCCCGGTAGTACTCGTCGAACACCCGGTCGATCTCGCCGGCAGGGATGCCCACGCCAGTGTCGGTAACCCGGATCGCGAGGACTTCCCCCTCCCGCCGGGCAGTCACGGTCACGCCGCCGGTGCGGGTGTACACGAGGGCGTTGGTCAGCAGATTCTGCAGGAGCTGCCGGAACAGGACGCGATCGGTGGAGAGACACGCGGAAGTCTCCGGCATCTGCAGCGTCAGTCCCTGGGCCCGCGCCACATCCTGGAACTGGCTCCGGAGATCCGCCAGCACGTCGGCAAGCAGCACCCGCTCCAGATTGGGCTTGAGCGCACCGGACTCAAGCTTCGTCACATCCAGGAGCGCGTTCAGCAGGTCCGCCATGGAGTCCAGTGCCGCCTGCTGACGCGTCAGAAGATCCCGGTTGGTGCCATCCGCCAGGCGCCGCGCGAGGGCTGCATTCAGCAGCTGCAGGGTCTGCAGAGGCTGCCGAAGGTCGTGGCTGGCGGTGGCCAGGAACCGGCTCTTGGCCTGGCTGGCGCTGTCGGCTTCCGCCCGGGCAGCCCGGAGTTCATCGATCAGCCGGCGCCGGTCCGTGACATCGCGAACCGCGGCCAGGACACAGTCACTGCCGCCACTGTCGCCCGGTGGGGCGTGCAGGGGGGCCAGCCGGATTTCGGCGGGAAACTCGGTGCCATCCCGGCGGCGGGCGGCGAGAGCCACCACGCGGGCCCCCATTTCCCGGACCGCCGGCTGCCGGGCAAAGCCCTGGCGGTAACGCGCGTGAATGGCGCGCGCGTGATCGGGAACCAGGATGTCGATACTCTCGCCGAGGAGCTCGCCGGCGTCGTAGCCAAAGAGCGTGGTTACGGCCTCGTTCACATAAGTGATACGCCCGGCCGGGTCCACGAGCAGGAGTGCATCGGGGGACTGCCGGACAATGAGTTCCGCCGACTGGCCGCTGGACTGCAGGGTCGCCATCGTAGGGGAAACTCCTTAGAGAGCGTCCGCCTCGGGGGCTTTAGCATGAGGCGCACTATGATTGACCTGCATGATCATCTGCGGAGTGCGGACTCGCAAGGGCCGGCGGTGGACGGCGCGCTGACGGCCGTTCACGACCGGCACGTGCTCAGCGACCTCGCCACCGGGTTCGCCCATGACCTGAACCAGCCGCTGGCTGCCATTGCCGCCTATGCTGACGTGGTAGCGACAATTCTGCGCCGTGATAAGGGTTCCGCGGCCCAGGCTCTGGAAATCGTGCAGGCCATTGCGCACCAGGCGGTGCGGGCGGGGGATGTCCTGCAGCAGCTCCGGACTGCTGCCAGGGCTCTGCCGGAAACGGGCATGCCCCTCGATCCCAATGCGCTGGTGCGGACCGTCATGCCCTTGCTCCAGTCCCTCGCCACCCAGCAGTCGGTGGGCCTCTCGGTCGAGCTCCGCACGCCGGCCCCCACGGTCCACGCTGACGCGTCCCGGTTGCAATCGCTCCTCGTTCTGTTGTTCGCCAGCGCCCTCGACAACGTCATCCGGTTGCCTGCGGAGCGCCGGAAGGTCACGATCTCCACTGAGCATGACGGGTGTACCGTGGAGCTCTCCGCTTCTGAGCCTGAGGGCGTCCTGTTCAAGGTCCACCTGCCCCGAACTGATCACTAGGTGCCAGACAACCCCATGGACCAGTCCCCGGCCACGACCCCAGGCACCGCGGCGACGACCGCCGTCTTTGTCGTGGACGATGACGAGGGCGTGCGCACCTCACTCAGCATCCTGCTGGACTCTGCGGGCTACCGGCCCGTCGCCTTCGCTGCCGCCGGTGGCTTTCTCGCCCAGTACGATCTGGCCAGCCCTGGCTGTCTTCTCCTCGACATGCGCATGCCCGGCATGAGTGGCATGGAGCTGCTGCAGGAACTGTCCCGGCGTGGCGCCTTTCTGCCGGTCATCTTTATCACCGGCCATGGGGATGTGCCGATGGCCGTCGAGGCCATGAAATCCGGCGCCTTCGATTTTCTCCAGAAGCCCTTCAGCCCACGGGACCTCCTCGACCGCATTGCCCGGGCGCTGACCGCTGATGCAGAAGCGCGGCACGCCCTCTCGCTGACGGACGAGCTGCGCCGCCGGCACAGCACGCTGACGCCGCGGGAGAAGGAGGTCATGGACCTGATCATTGCCGGGAACGCCAACAAGGTGATCGCCATGGATCTGGGCCTGTCGGAGCGGACCGTGGAAATTCACCGGGCCCGGGTCATGGAAAAGATGGCGACCCGCTCGGTGGCGCATCTGGTGCGGATGGCGCTGGCGCTGGCGCCCCCGGCTCATTCCTGAGGACGCCCGGCAGTTCGTCCTCGAGGGGACTGTCAGCGGCCGCGTCCAGTTCCTCAAACTGACCCGTATTGACGGCCCAGAAAAACGCCCCCACCGCCAGCAGGCAGAGCACAAGGGCCATCGGCACCAGCGCATAGAGAATGCTCATGCCCGCACCCGCCGTGCGTTGAGCACGACCAGGATGGAACTGGCGGACATGCCGAGCGCTGCCAGCCACGGCGGCAGCCAGCCCAGCGCCGCAATGGGAATAGCCACCAGGTTGTAGGTGGCAGCCCAGACCAGGTTCTGCCGCAGTATCTGGCGGGCCCGATGCGCCACCGCCACAGCGCGGGGGACCGCCAGCCACGCGTTATCCAGCAGAAGCAGATCACCCGCAGTCTGGGCCAACGCGCTGCCCGAGCGCATCACTATGGACACGTCCGCCGCCGCGAGCACCGGCGCGTCGTTGATGCCGTCGCCCACCATCAGCACCGGGGTTCCCGCCGCCTGCAGCGCCGCAAGGCGCGCCACCTTGCCCCCGGGGGACAGGCGCGCCTGCCATTGGCCAATGCCCAGCTCCCGGGCCACCCGCGCGACCGCGCCCTGGGCATCACCACTGGCGATCTCCACGCCAAGTCCCAGACTGCGCAGGGCATCCACCGCCGCGCGGGCCTCGGGCCGCACGGCATCATGAATGGCAAACTCGGCCAGCAGGCCCTGGTTGTCGGCGAGGCAGACACCGTCGGCCGCCGAGCCGACGCCCGCAAACTCTCCCCGGCCCAGGCGGTAACGGCGCCCGGCCACCAGGCCCTGGACGCCCTGCCCCGCCGTTTCCTCGAGCTGCTCCCCCTGGATCCCAGCCTGTTCATGGCTGCGGAAGGCCAGGGCCAGCGGGTGGCTGGAGCCCCGCTCCAGGGCGGCCGCTACGGCGAGCAATGCTTCTTCACTCTCTCCGGCACGGGCCACGCGCACCTGAATCTCCGGGCGGCCGGTCGTCAGTGTGCCCGTCTTGTCGAACAGGACATGGCGAACAGCCGTGAGTTGCTCCAGCGCCGTGGCACTGATCGGCAGGAGACCGAGGCGGGCCAGCGCGGTGTTCGCAGCCGCCACCACGGCAGGCCCCGCCAGCGATAATGCACAGGGACACGCGACGACGAGGACGGCGATGGTATTCGCCAGCGCCACTTCGGGTCGGATCAGCAGCCAGAGCACGCTGACCAGGCCCGCAATGGCCAGCACGGCCACGGAGAACCACCGGGCCACCCGTTCGGCCAGCGTCAGGAGACGGGGCTTCGCCTGCCGGGACCGTTCGAGAAGCCGCAGCACGGCTGCAAGCTCGGTCGCCTCACCCGTCGCAGTGACCCGGACGCGGACGCTGGCCCCGAGATTGATACTACCGCTGAGAATCGCGGCACCGACGCCCCTGCGCATGGGTGCAGACTCACCGGTGAGACAGGACTCGTTGAACACCGAGTCGCCGGTAGCCAGGACGCCGTCCGCTGCCACGAGGTCCCCCTGATTCACCAGAAGTTCGTCGCCCGGCCGGAGACTGCTCACGGGCACGGCTTGGGTGCGGCCGTCGACAACGCGCAGAGCCCGGGCCGGAAGCAACCACGCCAGCGCCTCGGTGACGGTGCCGACTTCGTGACGCGACATCTGCTCCACGAAGCGGGCTGTCGTCAGGAAGAAGATGAACATGGTGACCGCGTCGTAGTAGACCGGACCGGACGCCGCGAAGGTGTTCCAGACGCTGGCCGCCAGGGCTGCACCGATCCCGAGACCGACCGGCACGTCCATGGCCGGCCGGCCAGCCCGCAACTGGGCCAGCGCGGCGCGAAAGATCGGCCCGCCGGCATAGATGACCACAGGAAGAGTGATGAGGAGGCTGCAATAGCGCAGAAAGCCGAACACCGCGGGGTCCATGCGGAAGTCTTCGCTGGCATAGAGAGCGAAGGCCAGCATCATGGCCTGCATCATCCCGAAGCCGGCCACCGCCAGGCGCTTGAGCCCTTCCCGCCGGGCCAGCGTGCGGGCGCTGGCGGCGCTTACGCTGCCCGCCACGCTCGCCGTGTAGCCCAGTTTGCGGATCTCCCGGAGGACACCCTCGACCGCACCGTCCGCCGGACCTTCGACCTGCACCCGGGCCCGGGAGGTCGCGGGATCGACCCGGACCCGGGTAAGCCCCGGCAACAGTCGCAGGGCCGCTTCGATCTGCAGCGCACAGGCTGCGCACCCCATTCCCCCGATCTGCAGATCAACCGTCGACACGGATCACCCGCCGGGTGAGTGGGCCGCTGGTGGCGAGGTGAGCCGCTCGCTGTGGACCTCTGGATCAGGCTTGAGCAGCGTCAGTGCCACCAGCAGTCCGCCGCCCACCAAGGACACCAGGGGCAGGAACACGACCAGCCACATGATGGGCAGGCGATACCAGCGGGTGGGATCCTCTTCAGTCCTGGTCATCATCGTCATCCTCCTGTTCCGGCACGAAGAAGCGGGTGGCGTGCTGCGCGACCAAGCCGGGCGTGTCGGCCACCCGGACCGAGATCCTGAGATCCCGCGGGGCGCGGCCGATGTCGCCAAGGGCCACGCGGATCCGGGCGGGCACGGCGCGGACCTCGCCGGCGTTCACCATCACCGGCACGGCATCCACCTGGAATACACCGACGGGCTCTGTCTCGATCACGTAGCGATGGGCCTGGTCGTCCTTGTTCAGGATTCTCAGGCTGTAGACGTTCTCGACCGCACCGTCCGGCAGGACCCGGTAGAGCGCATTCCGGTCCCGGAGGATGTCGAGGCCTATGGGCTGACGGAGGCTCAGGGAAATGACAAAACCAATGCCGAGCGCCAGGAGCAGTCCGCCGTAGACCAGCACCCGCGGGCGGAAGTAATGGGTTTTGTCCCCCTGCAGTTCCCGCTCCGTGGCATAACGGATGAGGCCGGGCTGGTAACCCACCCGGGTCATGACGTCATCGCAGGCATCGACGCAGGCCGCGCAGGCGATGCACTCGTACTGCAGCCCCTTGCGGATGTCGATGCCCGTCGGGCAGACCTGGACGCAGATCGTGCAGTCCACGCAGTCGCCAAGGCCAAGGACCTTCGGGTCCGCACCCTTCTTCCGGGCCCCGCGGGGCTCGCCGCGGCCGGGGTCGTAGGACACAACGAGGGTGTCGTGGTCGAACATCGCGCTCTGAAAGCGCGCGTAGGGGCACATGTACTTGCACACCTGCTCCCGAAGGAAGCCCGCGTTACCGTAGGTGGCGAAGCCGTAGAACAGGATCCAGAAGGTTTCCCAGCCACCCAGCTCCAGATTCACGACGCTCGCTGCCAGCTCCCGGGCCGGCGTGAAGAAGGCGACAAAGCTGAACCCGGTCAGCGCCGCAAGGCTGATCCACAGGAACTGCTTCACCGCCTTGCGGGCGAGCCATTCGCCAGTCCAGGGCTTCTTGTCGAGCTTGAGTCGCTGGGGCCGGTCGCCTTCCACGAGGCGCTCGAGGCCGAGAAACGCCTCAGTCCAGACAGTCTGGGGACAGGCGTAGCCGCACCACACGCGGCCGGCGACCGCGGTAACGAAGAACAGGGTCAGTGCTGCCAGGATCAGCAGCCAGCTGAGATAAAGGAAGTCCTGGGGCCACAGCGTCAGCGCGAAAATATGGAACTTGCGCGCCGGGAGATCGAAGAGCACCGCCTGCCGGCCGTGCCACTGGAGCCACGGCAGCCCGTAGAAGATCCCGAGCAGGACGAAACCGGCCAGGGTGCGTAATCGGGCAAAGCGCCCGGCCACGTCCCGCGGATAGACCTTGCGGTGAGACTCATACAGGGAAACAGCTTCGGCACCCGCCGTACCCTCATTCAATTCCTGTCACCATCCGTCTGTGGAGCCCGCGTCAGCAGGACGGTCAGCACGCCGGCCACGACAGCGATGAGCCAGAACAGGAAGAACCCCAGGGTGTAGACGCCAGTCGGTGTCAGCCACCAGGGCGCCGTACCAGGCACTCCGCCTTCGACGCCGTCGATGATCACCTGGGGATCGAGCCCGGCAAAGGCCAGCATCGTGCCGAGGCACGCGGCGAGAAAGGACGACCAGCCTACGGCAGCCGTGATCCGCAGCTGCGGTGGCCAGCGCCGGGCCGCCGGATACTCAGCCTCCGTCGGTGGAGCCACTGCTGCCACCTCCGGCAGTTGGCGATCCGAGGCTCAGCACATAGGCTGCCATCAGTCGGACCCGGTCCTTGCCCAGCAACGCTTCGTGGGCCGGCATCTGGCCCTGGCGGCCTGTCCCGATGGACGTGCGGAGAGTCGCACCGTCGCCGCCGTACAACCAGACATCGTCGGCGAGGCTCGGGGCGCCCAGCACGGGATTGCCCCGGGCCTCGGCGCCGTGGCAGGCCACGCAGAACATGGCGTACCGGGCGGCACCGGCCTGCACCAGAGAGGGCTCCGAGGCCGTCCCGCTCAGGCTCTGCACATAGGCCACGACCTCTGCGACGCCCGCCTCACCCAGCACCGGCCCCCAGGCGGGCATCACCCCCATACGGCCCGCGCCAATGGTCGTCAGCAGCAGCTCCGGCGTGTTGCCGTAGAGCCAGTCGTTGTCCGTAAGGTTCGGAAAGCCCAGTGCTCCACGGGCATCTGACCCGTGGCAGCCGGCACAACCGTTGGCAAACAGGCTGCGAGCCTCGCCCATCGCATCGGGATCCCGGGACAACTGCTCGAGCGACAAGGTGGCGAATCGGGCATAGCGCGGTGCCTGCACGGCCCTCGCATCCTGCACCTCAGCCTCGTGCTGGCGTAGCTGGGTCCAGCCCAGCGCCCCCTTGAAGCTCCCGAGCCCGGGATACAGGGCGAGATAACCCAGCCCCCACACGGTGGTCAGGACAAACAGCCAGAACCACCACCGCGGCAGCGGATTATTGAACTCGGTCAGGTCACCGTCCCACACGTGCGTCGTGTTGCTGCCGGATTCGCC
>JBBQJK010000046.1:0-9954 GCA_038325835.1 Gammaproteobacteria bacterium | reverse complement strand
CATACCCTCACCGACACCGGAGGAGGCCCCGGTGATCCAGATGGTCTTGTCCTGCAGTTTCAAGATCCTGGTGCCAGTTTGGCCTGCGGCACACCCAGCCACCGGGCGATCCACATCAGTAGCCAGACCGTCATCGCGGTCAGCAGGGTGCCGGCATACATGATCATCGTCAGCCTTGGTGCGCCCAGGATGCTCTCGGAAGAGTTGGCATAGAAGACCAGCATGAGCAGCAGCGCCGGCGCGGCGACAGCGATTTTCGCCCGGGTCGAGAGGCCGAGCCCATGCATCTGGATGATGAGGAAGGTCGTTACCCCGCCGAACAGGAACGCTGACCAGGGCGAGCGCCCGGCCTGATTCATGATGGTGTGCGCGACGACGGCGCCGTGAATGACAAACAGGCACTCCAGAAAAACTGTCCACCAGCGATTCGTGTGGTAGCGGGTAAAGAAGAGGCTGCTCTGCAGGATCAGCAGGCTTATATAGGCAAAGCCGGCCAGGTGCCCCGAGGTCATCTCCACGGGGTGATACCAGAAGGTGTAAATGATGGCCCAGGAAAAGTAGTAGCCATGATAGCGACGCACCGCATCGCCGACCCCGTAGAGAGCCTTGACCGGCTGGCCCAGGAACAGGCCCCGCCGGCGGTTCTCCAGGAGGAAGATCAGGAACAGCATCAGGGTGACGGAACCCATGGAGGTCGCTTCGTGCACGTCCTGAGCGAGGCCGTCATAGCTGAACTTGGTCTGGAGGATATGCAGGATCACGAAAAAGGCATTGATGGCCAGCGCCTGCACATTGAACAGGTGGAGGCCGAAGACATAGCGGGGGCGGGCTCGCTGTGCCGTGGCGATCAGGTACCAGATGGCGATCTGGTGCAGGCTGTAGGGAACCCAGGCCGCGAGCCGCGTCCACACCGTAGGGTCCGGGAGTTGCCAGTAGTACCACCAGGTCCCGGGTTTATCGGGATTGAAGGTGATCGCTGCGCTATAAGGGGCCATGAGGATGATCATGCCCAGGAACACGGCACAGCCCAGCAGGCCCCACCAGGGCTTGAAGGTAAACACCCGCTCCGACGGGTGGTTCTGGCCTGTGGAGGTCTGCATACCGTGGCCTTCCGGAACCGATCAGGACTGTAGCCGAAAATCCGTGCTCGAGTCCCGTAAGGACCGCAGCCTTAGCAGGAGGCGGCCACCAGTCGCCTGCCTCGACTCCGGTAAGCTAGTCTCCGCAGTAGCTTGTTGTTTCCTCTACTGAAGACATGATCTGGCTCCTCCTCCTGGGCTCTCTCGCCGCGATCCTGATCGCGGCTGAGTTCTTTACCAACGCCCTTGAACACCTGGGCGAGCGGCTGGGAATCTCCGAAGGCGTCACGGGCTCCCTGTTTGCCGCCGTGGGGACGGCAATGCCGGAAACCATGGTTCCGGTACTGGCGCTGATGGCCGGCACCGATGACCCTGCGCTCAACCAGGAAATCGGGGTCGGGGCCATCTTCGGTGCACCGCTGATGCTGGTGACACTCGTCATGAGCCTGACCGGAGTGGCGGTCCTGCGCCTGCGCGGACTCCGGGGTGACATTACTCCCGAGGCGTCCGGCTTCCGTCGTGACCTCACTGTGTTCCTCGTGGCGTTTCTGCTCGCTGGTCTGGCACTGCTGATTCCTCCGGACTGGACTTACGGGGGCCTGGCTCGGGCAATAGTCGCGATTACCCTGGTGTTTATCTACTTTCTCTATGTCCTCACCACCTTGCGAAGTTCTGCGGGACTCGTTGAGCAGGGTCACGCCACCGAGGCCCACCACGACATGTTCCTGGCGCGACTCGGACTGCCAAACGGCCTGCCAGTGATCCTGCTCCAGCTCGCCCTGGGCCTTGGCGTGCTGGTGGCTGGGGCAAAGGGCTTCATCCATGTGGTTCACCAGCTGTCGGACCACCTGGCCATCTCCGCGTTACTTCTCTCCCTGCTGATCATTCCGGTTGCCACCGAACTTCCGGAGAACGTCAACAGCGTGCTGTGGATCCGGCGGCGTAAGGACACTCTGGCGATGGGCAACATTACGGGCGCCATGGTGTTTCAGGGCACGACGCTTCCCGCCCTGGGGCTCCTGCTCACGTCCTGGCAGCCTCAGCCTGCTGTGCTGGCTGCCTACGCGACCACAGTGGCCGGTGCGTTGTGGCTGCGCCTCCAGGCCTCCGGAAGTGGACTGAAGGTCTGGCACCTCGGAGTGAGTGGTCTGCTTTATCTGGCGTTTTTGTCGATGGCGTTGTCAGGGTTGAGCTGAAGTGAACCCGTCGCCGACTCCGACTGTGCTTGTGACCGGCGCCAGCCGGGGCCTCGGGCTGGAACTGGTCCGGCAGTACGCCGCGGACGGCGCCCGGGTGATCGCCACCTGTCGCAACCCGGCGCAGTCGCCGGAGCTCGCGGCGCTGGCCTCCGTGTACCCGGCCGCAATTCACGTCGAAGCACTGGATGTGATCGACCACTCGGCAATTGACGCCCTGGCCACCCGGTATCGGGGCCAACCGATTGATATCCTGATCAACAACGCGGGGGACATCGGCCCCCGGGATCCCAACCGCACACGGCTGCATGAGCAGCAGATTGGAACCACGAACTACGCCCATTGGCGCCGTCCACTCGAGATCAACACTATCGCACCGTTGAGGATGGCCGAGGCCTTCGTCGCGCAGGTCGCAGGCAGTCAGCTCAGGCAGATGATCTTTGTGTCCAGCACGACCGGCTCCAATGTCGAGGGGCTTTACGCCACTTTTGGGTACTGCTCCAGCAAGGCCGCCCTCAACAAGGTGGTGACCATGCTTGCCATCGCCTTGAAGCCGCGGGGGATCGTCTGTGCGGCTGTCTGCCCGGGCTACGTCAAGACCCGCCTGGGTGGTAATGCCGCGTTGCTCGGTGTGGAGGAGAGCATTACGGGTCTCCGTCGGGTCATTACCGGCCTTACGCTCCAGCGCACCGGTAGTTTCACCCGGTACAACGGCGAGACCATCGCCTGGTAGTTCCGGGCCTTTGGCGGCCGCGTTGTGGCGCCCGGGACAGATCCGGGTTGCTACCTGCCACGAACAGCCGATGATGCGCCCCGTGAAGGAATCAATCGCAAGCAGCACTGCACTCTGGGGTGGAATCCTTTTCAGCTTCGCTTTCACGGCGCTGATCTGGTACGCGGGAGCGCACTGGCTGGTGCCCGGAGCCCTGACTCCCGACCGTCCGGGGTTCTGGTACGAGTGGCAGCTTCAGGAGCCGACCGTCTGGACCCGCGCGACTGCCTGGGCAGGCTACGTGCTGCACCAGGTGGGGATCTGGTGGCTGATCTGGACCGCCCAAAAGGAGCGGCCGGGCTATACCGGGCGGCTACACCGTTTTAACGTGCTCGCTCTCGGCGTCAATGCCGTGGGCATTGCCCTGCATTTCGTGCAGACCCAGATCTGGTATGACGGGCTTGCCCAGGACGTGCACGAAGGCACTGCCCAGTGGTCCGTGATCCTGCTTCTGATCGTCGTGCTGGCCATGGAGAACAAGCGGCGCGGCCTGCTGTTCGGCACCGGGTTCACCTGGGTGGAAAGAGCAGGGCCGTTCTTGCGGCGCTACCATGGGTATTATTTTTCCTGGGCGATCATTTACACGTTTTGGTATCACCCCATGGAAGACACCTGGGGGCACCTGTTTGGTTTTCTGTACATGTTCCTCCTGATGTTGCAGGGCAGCCTGTTTTTCACGCGTGCGCACGTGAACCGCAAGTGGACTGTGGTTCTGGAGGTGTCGTTTGCCTTCCACGGCGCCATGGTGGCTTACCTGGCGGCGCACGGCTGGCGCATGTTTCTCATGGGCGGGCTCGCCACCTTCATCATCACCCAGATGCACGGGCTCGGTCTGAGTCGCCGAGCCCGCTGGCTGATCGGCTTTGGGTATCTGGCTGGTATTGGTGTCCTGTATGCGGGCCATGGTTGGCAGCGCATTCCTGAAGTCGCGGGAATTCCCCTGACGTTGATCGGTGGCGTATTTGTCCTGTCTCTGCTGATACTGGGCGGCCAGCGAGTGCTGCGCCCGGCGTAATTGCGACCTGGGTCCAGCGCCGCCGCCGCCCCGCCTCCTATCATGCCCCTTTAGTCCGCAGAGTCACTGCCTTGGGGGATAGAGAATCCGGCAAGCCGGCCCGCAGCCCCTGGCGGGACTGGCTCACACGCATCGCGGGGAATGGGGTTGTGACCGCGCCTCCCGTTCCGGAGCGCCGTGACAGAGAGCGACGCAGCAGTTCCGTCTGGTCGTTCACCTACGGCAGTTTTCGTCCCCGCCGGCGCCTGGGGCGCCGGGATGGTGACCACGAGCGGATCTTCCTGGACTGGCACGAACCCCGGGTCCTTTATCTGGTCCTCGCCATCGTGCTGATGTGCTGTGCTGATGCGCTGTTCACTCTCAACCTCATGGCCATTGGTGCCGAGGAAATGAATGTCCTGATGGGCGTCCTGATCGCTCACGACGTGCAGCACTTCCTGGTCCTGAAGATCGGGGTGACCTGTGCCAGCGTGGTGCTGCTCGCGGTCGCTGCACGCAGGCAGTTCATGGGCGTGATTCCGGTGATTCGGGTCCTGCAGGTGTTCTGTGCTGGCTACGTGGTGCTCATTCTCTGGGAGCTCTGGATGTTCTCTGTCTACATTACCGCCTTGCCCTTTCACTGGCGTCCCTGGTCAGACTAGTCCCGCCGGCCGGGTTCCGCCCGGCGCCCTTTCGGGAATTTGTCCTTGATCCCGGACGCTACAGACTTATAGTGGCGGCTCCGCAGTGCACGGGACCACCATGAACCAGAACTTGCGCCAGATGTATGCCTCGTCGCCGCTGTTTGGCGGTAATGCCGCCTATGTGGAAGACCTGTATGCCAACTGGCTTCAGGACCCGGCCTCGGTGCCGGCCCGTTGGCGGCAGTTCTTCGCCGAGCAGGCGCCGCCGGGCCCCCAGGTTCTGAGGCAGCCAACGCCGGCGGGTTCCGCCGGGGCTGGAACTCAGCGCAGCACTGCCACCCCGGCCTCCAGTCCGGCGCGCGTCCGGTTATCAGGCGGGCGTGCAGATGATGGCGGCCCGCTGACCGAAAAGCAGGCCGAAGTCTCCCGCCTCATCCAGGTGTACAGCCTGCGGGGTCACCAGATTGCAGACCTGGATCCGCTGGGTATGCAGGAACGGCCCATGCCCAACGTCATGCGCCTCGACTACGCAGGCCTGACGGAGGCCGACCTCGATACCGAGTTCTACGTGGGCAATTTTGCCGGGCAGACCGATGTGCGCATGCGCCTGCGCGATTTGCTCCTGACCCTCAAGACCGTCTATGGCGGCAAGGTGGGCGCTGACTTTGCGCATCTGTCCCGTGGCCGGGAGCGGGTCTGGATCCGGGAGCGCCTTGAGCGCGGCATGCTCAAAAATCCCCTGTCAGACGACGAGCGGCGCCACATCCTCGTGCAGCTTACGGCGGCTGAGGGTATCGAACGCTACCTCCACACCCGTTACGTGGGGCAGAAGCGCTTCTCCCTTGAGGGCGGCGACAGCCTGCTGCCCCTGCTGGACGACCTGATTCAGCAGGGCGGCGCGGGCGGGATCCGGGAAATCGTGCTGGGCATGGCCCATCGGGGCCGGATCAACGTGCTGGTGAACGTGCTGGGCAAGGCGCCGCAGGAACTGTTTTCCGAGTTCGAGGGTGCTTACGACCCCACCCGCGTGAAGGGTTCCGGAGACGTCAAGTACCACAAGGGTTTCTCGGCGGACTTGCGGACCCCGGGTGGCAACGTGCACGTGGTGCTGGCCTTCAACCCATCCCACCTGGAAATCGTGGATCCCGTGGTGCAGGGCTCGGTGCGGGCCCGTCAGGAACGTCGCGGCGATGAGGACGGCAGCGAGATCCTCCCCATCCTTGTCCATGGTGACGCGGCCTTCGCCGGCCAGGGCGTCGTTGCGGAAACCTTTCAGCTTTCCCAGGCCCGGGGCTTCAAGACGGGCGGTACGGTCCACATAGTCATCAACAACCAGGTGGGTTTCACTATCAGTGACCCGCGGGATGCCCGGTCCACGCCTTACTGCAGCGATATTGCCCGGATGATTGAGGCGCCGGTATTCCACGTGAACGGCGATGATCCCGAGGCGGTGGTGTTCGTCACCCGGCTTGCACTGGAGTACCGCCAGACCTTCCACAAGGATGTCGTGATCGATTTGGTCTGCTATCGGCGGCACGGGCACAACGAAGCGGACGAACCGGCGGCGACCCAACCCCAGATGTACCAGGTGATCCGCAAGCACCCGACGACGCGCCAGATCTATACCCGCAGACTGATGGAAAGGGGCGTGCTCGACGCCCCCGAAGCTGAGCGCCTGAATGAGGACTATCGCCGCCGGGTAGAGGGCGGGCAGCCGCTCCCCCAGGCCGCCCTTGGCATGATCGGCAATGAATACACGGTTGACTGGACCCGCTACGAAAAGGGCGACTGGGACGAACTGCACAGCACCGGTATTCCTGCGGAGGAGATCGCCGATCTGGCCCGGGACATGAATCGCGTGCCAGGGAACTTCAGCCTGCATCCCCGCGTCGCAAAGATTGTCGCCGATCGCGACCGCATGGCGGCGGGCGAGATCCCGATGGACTGGGGATTCGCCGAGCTCATGGCTTACGGCAGCCTGATCAGGCAGGGATCACGCATTCGGCTGACCGGTCAGGACAGCGCGCGTGGCACCTTCTTTCATCGCCACTGCGTCCTGCATGATCAGCTCACTGACCAGACCTTCACGCCACTCGACAATCTCGCTGCCACGGGCCGCGGGGCCTTTACGGTCACGGATTCCTTGCTGTCCGAAGAAGCGGTCCTGGGCTTTGAATATGGCTTCTCTACCACCGACCCGGACTCCCTGGTGATCTGGGAGGCGCAGTTCGGCGACTTCTGCAACGGCGCCCAGGTGGTCATCGACCAGTTCATCAGTTCGGGCGAGGCCAAGTGGGGGCGGCTCTGCGGCCTCACGCTGTTTCTTCCCCACGGTCAGGAGGGGCAGGGGCCCGAGCACTCGTCTGCTCGGCTGGAGCGTTTCCTGCAGTTGTGCGCCGAGCTGAACATGCAGGTCTGCATCCCGTCCACTCCAGGCCAGATGTTTCACATGCTCCGCCGGCAGATGCTGCGCCACTTGCGCAAGCCACTGATCGTGATGACGCCAAAGAGCCTTCTACGGCACCGGCTGTCCAGTTCGCCGCTGGCCGAACTCAAGACGGGGCGTTTTCAGCTGGTCATGCCGGAGGTGGATCCCCTCGAGACGGCCGGCGTGCAGCGGATCGTGTTCTGCAGCGGCAAGGTCTACTTTGACCTGTTGGAGGCCCGCCGTGCGAAGGGTTCAACCGACGTGGCGCTGGTTCGCATTGAGCAGTTGTACCCGTTCCCCACGGCGGAATACGCCGCGGTCCTCGCGAGCTATCCGGCTGCCCGGGAGGTTGTCTGGTGCCAGGAGGAACCCCAGAATCAGGGCGCCTGGTACCAGATCCGTCATCAGCTGCAACGGCCCCTTCAGGCGGGCCAGCAGGTGTTCTATGCTGGGAGGCGCGGCGCTGCCGCACCGGCGCCTGGCATCTTCCAGTTGCACGTCCAACAGCAGCAGTCTCTAGTCGAGACTGCGCTCTCGGCCCAGGTTCAGTAGTTAAAGAAAGCCACGAAGTAGCAAATCCATGAGCATAGAAGTCAAGGTCCCCAGCCTCCCGGAATCTGTGGCCGATGCCACTCTGGTGACGTGGCACAAGGCGGCTGGCGACACCGTCGAGCGCGACGAGAACCTTGCTGACCTCGAGACTGACAAGGTGGTACTTGAGGTGCCGGCCCCTGCACGGGGCGTGCTCCGGGAGTTGCGCGTTCCCGGCGGAACCACCGTCACCAGCGGGCAGTTACTCGCCATCCTTGACCCTGCGGCGGAGGTCTCGGCTGCACGGCCCGTGCCGGCAGCGGCCGCCGTGGTCCCGCCGGTGGCGGTTGTTGCGCCGGTCGCTGCCCTGGCGGGCAGGAGCGCCGGCAAGACCGGGCCGGCTGCCCGGCGCGTTCTTCAGGAAAAGGGCATCGATGCCGCGACGGTTCAGGGTTCCGGCCCCGACGGCCGGATCATGAAAGCCGATGTCCTGAAACAGGACGCGTCCAGTCCCGCCATGCGGCAGGTCCCGGCTGCGCAGTCGCCGGTTTCCCCGGTGGTTGCTCCGGGAGGGCGAGTGGAGCGCCGGGTGGCCATGTCCCGGCTGCGCACGCGCATCGCGCAGCGCATGGTAGAGGCCCAGCAGAACGCTGCCATGCTGACGACCTTCAACGAAGTCGACCTGTCAGCCGTAATGGCACTGCGCGCCCGTTACAAGGACACCTTCGAGAGTCAGCACGGCGTCAAGCTGGGCTTCATGAGTTTTTTCGTCAAAGCGGCCATCGAGGCGCTGCAGCGCTATCCCGTCGTGAATGCCTCAGTGGAAGGCAACGACATCGTTTATCACGACTACTACGATGTGGGCATTGCCGTCTCCACCGACAGGGGCCTCATCGTTCCCGTGCTGCGGGATGCGGACCGCTTTACGTTTCCTGGAATTGAGAGCGCCATCGCCGAGTTCGGCCGGAAGGCCCGGGAAGGCACCCTCAGCATGGACGACCTGACGGGTGGCACGTTTACGCTCACCAATGGCGGCGTCTTCGGTTCACTGCTCTCCACGCCGATCCTCAACCCGCCCCAGAGCGGGATCCTTGGAATGCACAAGATCCAGGAGCGTCCGGTGGTGGTTGATGGCCAGGTCGTGGCGCGGCCGATGATGTACGTCGCCCTCACCTACGACCACCGCATTATCGATGGCCGGGATGCCGTGCAATTCCTGGTGACGATGAAGAATACTCTTGAGGATCCTGCCAGACTCCTGCTTGGAGTCTGACCGTGAGCACATCCGGAACAGTTGGGGGCGGCAAGTACGACGTCGTGGTCATCGGCGGCGGACCCGCCGGCTATGTCGGTGCTATCCGCGCCGCACAGAATGGCCTGCGCGCCGCCTGCATTGACGCCTGGGAGAACCGGGACGGTCAGCCGGCATTCGGCGGCACCTGTCTGAATGCCGGCTGCATTCCTTCCAAGGCACTGCTCGAGTCTTCCGAGCTGTTTCACCGGGCAGGCAGTGAATTCGCGCTGCACGGTATCCGCGTGAATCCTCCGGAACTTGATCTGTCGGCAATGCAGGCGCGCAAGGCCCGCATTGTCAGTCAGTTCAGCAGTGGCATCCAGGAACTCTTCAAGGCCAATGGTGTGACTGGTCTGGTTGGGCGTGGCCATCTGTTGCCCGGGAACAAGGTTCGTTACACGCCCCGCGGAGGCAAACCAGAATTGCTGGAAGCAGAACATGTGGTGCTGGCCACCGGTTCCACACCGATCGAGCTGCCATTTGCCCGCTTCGATGGGGAAGCGATCGTTGATTCCTGGGGCGGACTGGATCTGGCTGCTGTCCCGGGTCGACTGGGCGTGATTGGCGGCGGGGTCATCGGACTGGAACTTGGCAGCATCTGGAGCCGGCTCGGTTCGCAGGTGACAGTGCTGGAAGCCATGGACCGGTTTCTGTTCATGGTTGACGGCCAGATTGCCAAGGATGCCCAGCGGCAGCTAAAGAAACAGGGTCTGGATATCCGCCTGGGCGCGAAGGTCACCTCGGCAGAGCGCGGCCCCAATGGAGTGGCCCTCACCTATGAAGACCAGCGTGGCCGTCACAGCGTTGAGGTGGATCGCCTGATCGTCGCGGTCGGTCGCCGGCCGAACACCGAGGGCTTGCTTGATCCCCTCGCTGGCGTGAAGCTTTCCGACCGGGGCTTCATCGAGGTTGACGCCGAGTGCCGGGCCTCGGCACCGAACGTCTGGGCCGTCGGGGATGTCGTGCGGGGCCCCATGCTGGCCCACAAGGGCTCGGAGGAGGGCGTGATGGTGGCG
>JBBQJK010000045.1:0-9972 GCA_038325835.1 Gammaproteobacteria bacterium | reverse complement strand
GTGGTGGAGAAGCCCTTTGGCCGGGACCTCGCGTCTGCCAAGGCCCTGAACCACACCCTGCACAGCGTGTTTCCCGAGACGGCCATTTTCCGTATCGATCATTTTCTCGGCAAGGAGCCTGTGCAGAATCTGCTGTACTTCCGTTTTGCCAACTCCTTCCTCGAGCCCATCTGGAACCGCAATTATGTGGAGAGCGTCCAGATCACGATGGCGGAGCAGATTGGCGTCGAAGGCCGGGGCAAGTTCTACGAGGAGGTCGGTGCGATTCGCGACGTCGTGCAGAACCACCTGCTGGAAGTGGTCGCGAGCCTCGGGATGGATCCGCCGGTCGGTTACTGGGGCGAAGCCCAGCGCGACGAGCGCATCAAGGTGTTGCGGGCTATCAGCCCCTTTACCACCCAGAGCATGGTGCGCGGCCAATACAAGGGCTACCGGGGTGACGTTGGCGTAGCGCCGGACTCGGACGTGGAGACCTACGCCGCCATGGAGCTGCACCTGAACTCCTGGCGCTGGCAGGGCGTGCCGTTCTTCATCCGTGCAGGCAAGTCGCTGCCCGTCACTGCAACTGAAGTGATGGTGATCCTGAAGGCGCCACCCCAGCAGGTTTTCGACGAGCCGGTGCCGCCCCAGTCGAATTACTTCCGCTTCCGCCTGGGACCCAACCAGGTGGCGATCGCCGTCGGGGCCCGCACCAAGACGCCTGGTGAGCGCATGGCCGGCGAGGAGGTGGAACTCTACGTCTGTAACGCCACCAGCGAGGCCAAGGAAGCTTACGAGCGCCTGATTGGCGACGCGATGAGCGGTGATGCCACGCTGTTCGCCCGGGAAGACAGTGTGGAAGCAGCCTGGGCGATCTGCGATCCAATCCTCGACAGGAGTGGTCCGGCCTATCGGTATGAGCAGGGCAGCTGGGGTCCCCGCGAGGCGGATCGCATGGTGGCTGCCTTCGGTGGCTGGTACAACCCGACCCAGGACGGGGTCGGGCGCGGCACTTAAGCTCAGCTCGGGCGAGGCAGGATGCGGCTGGAAGTTGCCAGGACGGCAGAGGGTGCGGCCGGGGTCGCTGCGCGTCTCATCGCCACGGTGCTGGGGATTGCCATCGGGCGAAGAACCCGTGCCTCGCTGGCGCTGAGTGGCGGCACGTCGCCCCTGCCGATGCTCCGGGCACTGGGGCAGGAGCCCCTGGACTGGTCGGCAGTCCATGTTTACCAGGTTGACGAGCGGGTGGTCGCCCGGGGCGACTCGGCACGCAACCTGTCGGCCCTGCACGAGATCCTGGTCTGGCGTGGGCCATTGCCGCGCCGGAATTTGCACCCCATGTGGGTCGATCGTGCAGATCTGGCCGGCGCTGCCGACTCCTACGCCGCGGAACTGGCCCAGGTAGCGGGCGACCCGCCGATACTGGACCTCGTCCATCTTGGCCTCGGCAGTGATGGCCACACGGCCTCATTGTTTCCCGGAGATCCGGTGCTCGAGGTCAAAGACCAGAGTGTCGCGTTGACCGCCGAGCACAACGGCCACCGGCGGATGACGCTGACCTACCCCCTGCTGAATCGGGCCCGGAGCGTGGTCTGGTTCGTCACGGGTGCGGACAAGTCGGGTGTCGTCGCTGATCTCTACGCAGGGGGCGCACCGTTTCCCGCCGGCCGGGTGGCCCGGCGCCGCGCGGTCCTGGTGGCAGACGAGCCAGCAGCCAGGGAAGCGTCGGTGCCAAAACGGCGGCGCCCGCCCGCCCGCTCAGTCGTCGTGCCGCTCCGTAAAACCGACAAGTAGGAGCGCCGACCGGCGCGATCGGTACCGCGATCGATAGAGGTCGCGCGTGAACGCGCTCTTACAGCCCCTCGTGCGGTCCGGTACCTTTTCGGAGGTCGAGGGCCCGGGGTTGGCCGTCGCCGGTCGCCTGGTAGGCGACCGTGTGATCACCGGCGATGGTGCGCCAGGCTTTCTCCGGATCTGGCCCCGCCACGTCGAAGGTGTCGAAGCCGCAGCGGTGCATGAAGTGCAGCTGCTCTTGCAGTACGTCTCCCACCGCGCGGATCTCGCCGGCGAACTTGAAGCGCTCGCGCAGCATGCGGGCGTGAGTGTAGGCCCGACCATCGCGATACTTCGGGAACTCAAGGGCGATGACGCTGAAGTGCCCGAGATCTGCAGCCACCAGCCGGGGAGGCTGATCGCTCTTCAGGCGCAGTCCCAGCCGCTGCCCGGAGGCGAGCAATCCGCTCCGTTGCGTCTGCCACTGCTCGAGGCTGACGATCAGCGGCACACCGTCGGGCAGGCGCTCCAGCCCGGACGCATCCGTGAACGGATCCGGCACGAGCCGGCCCTCGCGAATCAGCCCCATCAGGCCACTGCCGGCCGGCGCTGGGGGGTCTTGCCGTAGACAGCCTCCTTGAAAGGCTCCAGTCCAACGCGCCGGTAGGTATCCAGGAAGCGCTCGTCACCCTCGCGCAGGGCCTTGTACCGGGTGACGATCGCCTCGATCGCCACGGGCACTTCGGCTGCCGAGATGCTGCGGCCCAGGCGATCGCCCAGTGACGCGTCTTCGCCAGAGGAGCCACCCAGGGTGAGCTGGTAAAACTCCAGGCCATTCTTCTCGACCCCAAGAATGCCGATGTGACCCACGTGATGGTGGCCGCAGGCGTTCATGCAGCCCGAGATATTGATCGTGAGCTCGCCGATGTCCTGCAGCGCAGCCACATCGGTGAAGTGCCGGCCGATGTCCTGGGCAACGGGGATCGCGCGGGCATTGGCGAGCGCGCAGAAGTCGAGTCCGGGGCAGGCGATGATGTCCGTCAGACTGCCGATATTGGGCGTGGCTAGCGACAGGCTTTGCAGGTCCTGCCACAGCGCCTGCAGGTCGACCTGCCGGACATCCGGGAACACCAGGTTTTGCCGATGGGACACCCGCAACTCGCCCAGGCTGAAGCGGTCGGCGAGTTCGGCCACCTTGTCCATCTGGTCGGCAGTGAGGTCGCCGGGGGCGATACCCGGGGCCTTCAGGGACAGATTGACGATGGCGTAACCCGGCGTTCGGTGGGCCACGACATTGGCCCGGTTCCATACCTCGAAAGCAGGGTCCGCGCTGCGCTGCGCGGCCACTAGTGCTGCGGCATCCGGAATCTGCTCCCACGCCGGGTCGGCGAAGTAGGCGGTGATGCGCTCGATCTCCGCGCGGGGAACGGCGAGCTGCGGGGTGAAGCGGATCTGCTCCCACTCCTCATCCACCAGCCGGCGAAACTCCTCAGCACCGAGCGCATTGACCTGCACCTTGATGCGGGCCTTCTGGAGGTTGTCCCGACGACCACCCAGGTTATAGATGCGCAGAATGGCTTCCAGGTAGGACAGCAGGTCTTGCTTGGCCAGCCACTCCCGGATGGTATGGCCGACGTAGGGCAAGCGGCCCTGACCACCGCCCACGATCACTTCGAAGCCGATGACCCCGGCGGCATTGGGTCGCAGGTACAGACCCACGTCGTGCAGTTTCACCGCGGCCCGGTCCTGGGGTGCGCCCGACACGGCGATCTTGAACTTGCGGGGCAGGTAGGAAAACTCCGGGTGCAGGATGGACCACTGGCGAATCAATTCGCACCAGGGTCGCGGGTCTTCGATCTCGTCCTGTGCCCGGCCGGCGAACTGATCCGCAGTGATGTTGCGCACGCAGTTTCCGGACGACTGCATGGCGTTCATTTCGACAGCTGCCAGAGCTGCCAGCACATCCGGGGTCTCGTCGAGCTTGATCCAGTTGTACTGGATGTTCTGGCGAGTCGTGAAGTGGCCGAAGTTCCGGTCGTAGCGCCGGGCGATGAAGGCCAACTGGCGCAGCTGTCGGGAGGAGAGGCAACCGTAGGGAATATTTACCCGGAGCATGTAGGCATGCAGCTGGAGGTAAAGACCGTTCATCAGGCGCAGGGGCTTGAACTGGTCCTCCGTCAGGTCGCCGGTGAGTCGCCGGGCGACCTGACGCCGGAAGGTGGCGACGCGCTCTGCCACCAGCGTGTGGTCGAATTCATCATAGCGGTACATGGCGTTCCAGCTAATCCTCGAGGTCGGTTCGTACGGTGGGCCCAGCGGCCCGGATGGCCTCCCGGAAGGATACCGGCTGCCGGCGCCCGCCTTCATCCCGAATGTCGATCAGGTAGGGTTCCACCACAGCGTTCCGGGACTCAGCCAGTTGGGCGTCAGCAAGGAGCCGCTGCGCTGCAACCGGGTCGCTGGCTACCGCGCCCCGGGCAATGTCCTCAACCCAGCCGCCGTCGGCCGCCAGAAAGACGACCTGGCCATCAGCCAGCCGGTTGGCGAGAACCATTTGTCCCGTCGGGTCCATGGGGATAGATTTGCAGTGGGTAGCTGCTGGGGTCTCAAGCTTAGCCACGCTCCGGAGGGCTGGATAGTCAGTTTGGTTGCATGCATATGCCGGAGTCATGACGTGGAAGACAAAAACTGCTCGGGTTCGGCGCTGGTCCTGGCCACCGGGGCCCTGTTGTGGGGTTCCCTGACCGTGGCGGCGACCGGCACCACCGACACTCGGCTTGACCGTCTGGCACCGGAGCACAGGGCTTTGGCGCTGCGCATGGTGGGGTTCATGGACCGGGCGGACCAGAAGTACTTCGCGCGGGCCCAGGCGCTGAACGGGGGCGTGGCCCTGACCGGCCCGGAGGACACTTTAAGTCGCGAGACGGACGACTCGATCTACTCCGTCCGGGTGACCCGCGGCCCGATCGTCGAGAAGCTCGGCCGCCTGGTTGCGGAGGGCAAGAAAACCCAGCCGGGGCGCCGGGAGGGGGTGCTGGTCTGGAGCCGCTTTTACTCCATCGACGTGCACCCGAAGACGCCGCTGGTGGGCATGCTCCACGCCACCCTGGTGCTCCAGTTTTATGAGGACGGGTCGGGCTTCGCGGGGGGCTGGCTGGGCGTGATGAACGGCACCCGTGTCGCTGCAGACATGCAACGGCTGACGAAGGTCGTCGACACCCAGTTTGCCAATTACGGGAGGAGCCCAGCCGTCTACCGGGGCCTGATGGTCAAGGGCACGGAAGACACTATTGCGGCCTTCCGGCGCCAACCGGATCCCTGTGGGGTGTCGTTCTACGGGCCGCCAGTTTTTCCCGGGGACGTGGCCCGGTCCTACGAACTGATCGAGGGCCTGTTCGAGCAATTCACGGACGCCTATCTGGACCTGATCCCCCGGCGAACAGGGGTCACCGTCTCGGCGACGGATCTGGCGAGCCAGGAGGCGATGCGCAAGCGCTGGCTGGTGGATCAGCTCTATAGCGACCCGTTTGCCAGCAAGCTCGTGCCCTTTGAAGTGTGGTCCCTCGCCAACGTGCCGCCCACGGTTAGCTTTTAGCGTCAACTTTCGGGCGGATCCGGCGGGGCGCTTCTCGCCCGCCGCCGCCGGAGCAGTTCCGCCACGATGGGGACGAAGGGCAGAAGGGCACCCAGGAGAATGACGCTCCAGTGCATGTAAAGCCCGATCAGGACGAGAAAGAGCCCGAGCGCAATCAACCAGAACCAGCCACCCATAAGACAGCATAAATCCCGGTGGGGTCAGGCGCAGAAAAAATCAGCCCCCGACCCGCGTGGGGCGGGGTCGGGGGCTGAGCTGGGTCGCCTCTCATGGAGGATCGAGGACTGCCCAGCCAGATATTGTTATATCGAGGCAAAATTCTAAAAGAATCACCCAAACGGGTGATTTTTGCCCAGCTGGGGGATTTAATCCGTTAGTCCCGGACCTCGTCCACTGTCGCCTGGCCGGACAACCGGCGGCGCATGTGGGCCCAGGACATCCCCACCGTCAGGATCACTGCCACCCCGATCAGAATGATCCAGGTGAGAGTGCTGCTGGAGGTGGAGTTCACCACGTCGTAGAAAAACAGCATCCAGACGAGCACGGCGAACAGGCTGCCTACCAGCAGGATGCCGAACAGACCGAGCGCCTGCCGGGTCGCCTGGACGAACAGCACCCAGCCAATCAGCAGCGCGATGCCGGCCAGCACGTGGAGGGGCCCGAGGCTGCTGCTCAGGAACGCATCCCTGGCCCAGTGAAAGAAGGAAAAGCCGCTTGGATTGAAAGTCAGCAGCACGACTGTCAGGGCGAACAACAGGCGGAGGAAAAAACTGCCCACGGTAAAGCCGGGTTCACCCGGTGGACTGGCGCTGATCCGGTCTCCGGCCATGGCGTGGGCTCCCGCGTTAAACTCCCGTGCATTCTAAACGCTGCAGGCCAGTAGCCAATGGCACCATCGATCTCCGGATGACTGACGACCTCCAGTGCTGGCGCTGTGGGGCCTCCCTGGCCGGGCTCCGCTTGCCCATCGGGCGCTCCGAGGAGTGCCCCTCGTGCCACAGCCAGCTCCACGTGTGCCGCCTGTGCAAAGCCTACGACCGGGCTCGGCCGAAGCAGTGCCGGGAAGAGGACGCGGAGGACGTGCGGGACAAGGAGCGGGCGAATTTCTGCGACTGGTTCAAGCCCCGCACGGGGGCTTTCGATGCGGTAGGTGCTGCCGCTGAGGTGGCAGCCAAATCCGCCATGGATGCACTCTTTGGCCCAAAGAAACCGTAGGAGCGCCTGTAGGCGCGATCGGGAATTTCCCGGCGCACCCAAAATCCGGTCGCGCCGGTCGGCGCTCCGGCCACCCGGTCTGGTTTGGCGGGCTCGGCCCGCAGGCCAGCTTCTAGGCGGAACCGGGCCCGATGGTAGCCTGTCAACCGGTCGCAGTCTGGCGCGTTACTTCCCATGGGAAGCCACGGTTGTATGCTGATGTTCAACGCGGAGTGGGTGCTCTGCTGCCCGCCCAAGGAGCGAGACCTGGACGAGACTCGTGCCATGGACCGGTTTCTCGCCGAGGTGGAGCGCCGGGCCTTCCGCATTGCCCTGGTGTCAGTGCGCGACCGGGACGAAGCCCTGGATATCGTCCAGGATGCCATGATCCGCCTCGTCCGGACTTATGGCGCCCGGCCCAGCGAGGAGTGGCGGCCCCTGTTCTTCCGTATCCTGACCAACCGGATTACCGATCATCAGCGGCGGCAGGCCGTGCGCCGCCGGGTGCTGGCCTGGTTCGAGCCGGCTCCCGACGGGGACGATGACCCGGACCCGATCGCGAACCTGCCGGATACCCGGGGCCTCACGCCAGACACCGAGCTCGCCCGCGGGGCGGCCATGCTGGCGCTGGAAGCGGCCCTCGGGAATCTCCCCGCCCGGCAACGGGAGGCCTTCCTGTTGCGCAGTGTGGAAGGCCTCGACGTCGAAGACACGGCAGCGGCAATGGGGTGCACGGCAGGCAGTGTCAAGACCCATTACTCCCGGGCGGTACACACCTTGCGCAACCTGCTTGGAGACCACTGGCCATGAGTGAGCAACCGGACCTGACAACCGACGAGCAGCGGCTGGCGACCGCTGCCGGTGACCTGCTGCGCCGGAGCGCCGATGAGCTCGACGCCGCCACGCTGTCTCGGCTGAATCGGGCGCGGCAGGCGGCGGTGGCGGGCTTGCGACCCGCCGGCGCTCGCCCCGGCTGGCTTACGCCCGCCTATAGCGCCGGCGCCGTGGCCCTGCTGGTCGTCGGCGTCTGGCTGGGTCGCACTGGCGACCCCGGGGCGCTACCGGACCAGACCGCAGCCCAGCCGCTCGTCGCCCAGGACCTGGACGTCCTGCTGGCCGGTGAGAACCTCGAGATGATGGAGGAACTGGAGTTCTACGCCTGGCTCGATCCGGCGCTCAGCGACGCCGAACTTCAGGCGGAACTCGAGGCAGCGGGCTGACCTGATGGCCGTCAGGCACAAGAAGCCGCGGAACCGGTGCGCAGGGCTGCAGGCCGTTGCAGTCCTGTCGCTGCTGCTCACGGCTACGCTGGCTGGCGCCGCGGACAGCCCGGCCACGCCCGTGCCGACCTGGGAGCAGCTCGGCGCAGAGCAGCGTCAGTTACTGGAGCGTTTCGCCGGGAGCTGGGATGACCTCCCTGCCGAACGTCGCAGTCGTCTGGCCGCGGGTGCCGCGCGCTGGACGCAGATGGATCCTGAGGAACGCCAGGTTGCCCGTCAGCGGTTTGGCCGCTGGCAGCAGATCTCCCCAGAGCAGCGCGAACTGATTCGCGAACAGTTCCAGCGCTATGCGGCGATGAGCCCGGAAGAGCAGGCCCGGGTCCGCGAGAACTTCGGCCGTTTCCGCGAGATGAGCCCCGAGCAGCGGCGTGCCCTGCGGGAGCGGTGGAAGGGCCTCACGCCGCAGCAGCGCCAGCGGCTGTTGGAGCGCCGGATGAACCGCCGCCCACCTCGACCCCCCGCCCCGTAGCGCAAGGTTTGTGTGACGCCGGTCACACTGCCGTTCGTGAAGCTGTCAACCGCCGCCGGCCCGCCGCGTTCTTGCTCCTGAGACCCAATCATTTACTCAGGAGCTTGCGATGAAGACCTTGATCAGTTCACGACGTGCCTCTGCCTGCGCGCTGGCCACCGTACTCGGCGCGCTGGTTTTGCAGTCGCCCGCGCTGGCCGACAAGCGCGACGGACAGGCTGCTCCCCGCTGGGAGTCGAAGACGATCCAGACTCAGCGGAACGCTACCGGGTACGAGCGGCACACGACCTGGGCGGGCCAGAACGGCAAAACCCGGACCGTCAACGACGTGACCACCCGGACCAATACGGGCTACGACCGGGAGACGGTGGTGACCCACCCGAACGGCAGCATCCTGACGCGGGATGTCACCAGCAGCTACGACCCGGCGACCAAGACCCGCACGAAGGAAGTAACGGTGGACCGGACGCCGCCGCCGGCGGAATGAGGCCAGAGGGGCGCTCCTACTTCATGTGCAGTTCAATGATGTCCTTGTCGGCGAGCGCGTGCTCCGGCCCGACCTGCTGGCCGGCGTAGGCTTCGGTGCCCCAGATCTTGCCGTACCGGAGGCCGGTGGCGATGTCCTTGTGTACCTGGGTGGCCACATCGAAAACCGTCTGCCCGCGGCGCAGCGTGAAGGGACGGCTGGTGTCCGCTGGCTTGCCCGGCTGCTTCGTGTAGACGCGGACGATCTGCAGGGCCTTGAAGAGCAGCGCGCTGACGGTGTCGCAACCGGCGCCGGTCAGCGCTGACACATGCGCGGTCGGGAAGTCGAGTTCCAGCAGTTCAGTGAGCACCTGCAGTTCAGCCGCAGGATCGTTTACGAGGTCGCTCTTGTTCCCCACCAGGATCGCAGGCAGGGAGATGCGGAACGGGTCGCCGATGATTTCCTCCCCGTCCTCGTCGAAGGCCGGTTCGGGCAGGGGCTTCGGGCCGCGGAGCCCGGGCCAGTAGCCGTGCAGGTCGATCTTTCGTTCCGTGAGCTGGTGGAGGATGGCCTGGATGTGTTCGGCACAAGCCGGATCACTGAGGTCGACCACCACCAAGACGCCATCCGCGGGCTGCAGTGAGTTCACGATCCAGCCTTCGATGTAGTCGCTGGAAATGGGCGGCATATCGACGAGCTGAAAGTAGATGTCCTCAAAGGGCAGCATGCCCGGCTGGGGCAGTTTGGTGGTGAAGGGGTAGGGCCCGATATCGGCCTTCGACCCCGTCAGCTGGGAGTGGAGCTGGGACTTGCCCGCGTTCGGCGCACCGAGGAGGGTGATCTGCGCCGCACCTTCCCGCCGGATGGAGTGGACGGGACCCTTTTTCTTGCCGCTCTGTTTCGCCGCACCGACTTCTTCGGTGATCTCCTTGATCCAGCGCTTGATGTCGCCCTGGAGGTGATCGGTGCCCTTGTGCTTAGGAATCGTCCGCAGCATCTCCTTGAGATGCTCGAGCTTCTCCGTGGGCTCGCGGGCATTCCGGTAGGCCTCTTCGGCCTTGCGGTAGACAGGGGTGAGATTGGCGGGCATTAGCCGCCCATTGTACCTGCCCGCGCGTGACCTGTAGGGGCCCCCGTAGGCGCGGCTTAAGCCGAGAGCGGGAGCGGTCTTCGCGGCGGTAGCCGCGCCTACGGGCCCCGTCATGGTGCAGGTGGC
>JBBQJK010000044.1:0-9972 GCA_038325835.1 Gammaproteobacteria bacterium | reverse complement strand
GAGGTCCTGCGCTGGCTGGGAGCGCCGGAGGATCGTGCCCGGCTCCAGCAACGGTTTGCCCGCTTGGGAACCGCTTTGCGGCGGCAGGCGAGTGAGCGTGCAGCGGAAGTTGTGCTGAGTCTGCTTCCGGCTTCGTATAATCGCTGACCCATCAACCCGAAGTACTGGCCCTGATCCGCTGTGAACGTTGCTCTGGAAACCGTGGCTGGCATTGACGAGGCGGGCCGTGGTCCTCTGGCCGGTCCTGTGGTTGCGGCCGCAGTCGTTCTGGGCCCCGGTCAGTGGATTGAGGGTGTTCGGGACTCCAAGCAACTCAGCGCCCCCCAGCGCGCAGTGGCTGCCGGGCGCATCCGTGCCGAGGCCCTGGAGTGGGCTCTCGGGGAGGCCTCCCGGGAGGAAATCGACGAGTTGAATATCCTCCAGGCCACCTTGCTAGCCATGCGTCGGGCCTTCGCCGGGCTCTTGCGGGCTCCAGGGCGTGTTGAGATCGACGGCAACCGGGCGCCAGGGCTGCCGGGGTTCTCGGGCGTTATCGAGCCGGTTGTCGGCGGCGATCGTCTGCGGCCGGCGATTGCAGCAGCATCGATTCTTGCCAAGGTCCATCGGGATGCCGAGATGCGTCGCCTCCACGCCTCCTACCCCGGCTATGGCTTCGACCGGCACAAGGGCTATCCGACGGTCGGGCACCGTGCCGCGCTGGCCGTACTGGGACCGTGCCCCGCCCACCGGCGCAGTTTCGCCCCGGTCCGTGCCGCCCTGCGCGCTACGGCGCTAAGCGCCGACCCGCTGCCCAACGGGAAGTCCCCCGCATGACGCCGGGCTTCGTGCACCTGCACGTCCATACCGAGTACTCCCTCGTCGATAGCGTGGTCCGGGTCCCGGAACTGGTGAGCGCAGTGGCGGCAGCGGGTATGCCCGCCGTAGCCATTACAGATCAGGGCAATCTCTTTGGCCTGGTGAAGTTCTATCGCGCCGCCCTTGCTGCGGGCGTACAGCCGATCGTCGGCGCTGAGGTCTGGATGGCTGGCGGCACCGAGAAGGGCCCCCAGGCAGATCGCCAGGAGCCAGGACGCCTGGTGCTCCTGTGCCGCAATCTGGCCGGTTACCGGAACCTTTGCCGCCTCCTGACCCGCGCCTGGCTCGAGGGCCAGCAGGGGGGACTGCCGCTGCTGCGCCCCGGCTGGCTCCATGCGGGTACTGCTGAGGGCCTCATCGCCCTTTCCGGCGGCCGGGATGGCGTTCTTGGTCGGAACCTGCTCACCGGTGGCGGATCCCAGGCCGAGCAGATAGCTGCGGAATTCATTACCTGGTTTCGCGGTGACTTTTTTGTCGAGTTGCAGCGCACGGGGCGGCCGCAGGACGACGACTATGTGCACGCGGCTGTCCGTTTCGCAGCGGCCAGGGGCTTGCCTGTGGTCGCTACCAACGACGTGCGCTTTCTCACTGCCGATGAATTTGAAGCACACGAAGCGCGGGTCTGCATCCAGACCGGCTATGTGCTGGCAGACCCGGCGCGACCGAAGCTCTACAGCGAGCAGCAGTTCCTGCGGTCACCCGCGGAAATGGCGATCCTGTTCGCCGACTTGCCCGAGGCCCTCGAGAACTCCGTCGAGATTGCCCGGCGTTGCCACTTGTCCCTCAGCCTGGGCGAGACCCATTTGCCGGGCTTTGGGGTCCCCGACGGGGCCAGTCCGGATGAATACCTCCGAGGGCAGGCGGAAAAGGGCCTTGCAGCGCGGTTCCCTGCAGCACCAGCCGGACCCGAATACGCGGAGCGCCTGACGACGGAGCTCGACGTGATCTGCCGCATGGGCTTCGCCGGGTACTTTCTGATCGTCGCGGACTTTATCCGCTGGGCCAGGGAGCATGGGATTCCCGTGGGACCTGGCCGGGGCTCCGGTGCGGGTTCGCTGGCTGCCTGGGTCCTTGGCATTACCGACCTCGACCCGATCCATCATGATCTGCTGTTCGAGCGCTTTCTGAATCCCGAGCGGGTTTCCATGCCTGACTTCGATATCGATTTCTGCATGGACGGTCGTGACCGCGTGATCGACTATGTGAGTGAGCGCTATGGCCGCGATCGGGTCTCGCAGATCATTACCTACGGCACCATGGCGGCGCGGGCCGTGGTGCGCGATGTGGGGCGCGTCCTTGGCCAGCCTTATGGCCTCGTCGATCGGATTGCCAAGCTCGTGCCAAACGAGCCGGGCGCCGAGATAACCCTGGACATTGCCCTCTCCCAAGAAGCGGAGCTGCGGGAACTCTACAACCAGGACGAAGACGTCCGCGGCATCATTGATCTCGGCCGGCGCCTGGAAGGCCTCGTCCGCAATGCAGGCCGGCATGCCGGTGGCATTGTCATTGCGCCGCGGGACATCACCGAGTTCACACCGTTGTACCAGGTGGAAGGTGAGAAGTTCACCGTCACCCAGTTCGACAAGGATGACGTCGAGGCTGCGGGGCTTGTCAAGTTCGACTTTCTGGGTCTGCGGACGCTGACGATCATCGACAGGGCCACGCGAGCCATCAATGCCACCCGCGAGTCCACCGGCGACCCGCCGATCCAGGTGCCGTCACTGGCCATGGATGACCAGGTCACCTTTCGCCTGCTGCGGGCGTGCAAGACCACCGCAGTTTTTCAGCTGGAGTCCCGGGGCATGCGGGATCTGGTCCGGCGTCTTCAGCCAGATACCTTCGATGATCTTGTTGCCCTTGTGGCGCTCTACCGTCCGGGGCCGCTCCAGTCGGGGATGGTCGACGATTTCATTGAGCGTAAACACGGCGGGCGTGACCAGCCAATCGACTACCTGCACCCGGACCTCGAGCCGGTCCTGCGTGCCACTTATGGGGTGATCCTGTATCAGGAGCAGGTCATGCAGATTGCGCAGCGCCTGGCCGGCTACTCGCTTGGTGAGGCCGACCTGCTGCGCCGCGCGATGGGCAAGAAGAAGGCAGAGGAAATGGCGAAACAGCGCTCGATCTTCACTGATCGCGCTGCGGCCCGAGGCACCGAACGCGCAAGGGCTACCTACATATTCGATCTCATGGAGAAGTTTGCCGGTTACGGTTTCAATAAGTCCCACTCAGCGGCCTACGCCGTGCTGACCTACCAGACGGCATGGCTCAAGGCGAATCATCCGGCGGCATTCATGGCCGCTGTCATGACCACGGAGATGGGTGATACGGATGCGCTGGTGGTGCAGCGGCGCGAATGCATCGCGCTCGAGCTGACCATCCTGCCGCCCGACGTGAATACCTCGGCCTGCGTCTTCACGGTGGAGGGTGAAAGGGGCATTCGCTATGGCCTCGGTGCGATCAAGGGGGTTGGGCGCGGCGCCGCCCAGCACATCGTGTCGAGCCGGGAGGAGGGCGGTCCCTACCGGAGCCTGAAGGAGTTCTGCCTGCGTGCTGGCGGACAGACCCTGGGGCGCCGTCCGGCTGAGGCACTGATCAAGGCTGGTGCTCTGGATGGCTTTGGCTCAAACCGGCCAAGCCTGCTGGCGGCTTTGCCTGCGGCCCTGGTTGGGGCGCAGCAGGCGGCGGCGGCGGCCAGCGTTGGCCAGGAAGACATGTTCGGGGCAGCTGCAAGCCGCCCCGCCGGGGAAGACCCGGTGCCCGCGGTACCTGATTGGGGCTGGGGTCGCCGGCTGGAGGCCGAGCGTGAGAGTCTCGGCCTCTATCTGAGTGGTCACCCGTTCGACCAGTACCGCTCGGATCAGCCATTCATCAGTACCACCAGCATAGAAGGCCTGATTGCTGAGCGGCCTCCTGCCCCCGGGGAATTCCGGGGTGCGGGACGGGAGGTAGTAATCGCCGGTCTGGTTGCTTCGATTCGTAAGCGGGGGACCCGAACATCTGTCGAGCTGGACGACGGCACCGGAACACTGGAGGTCGGGTTCTTTCAGGAGGGCTATGACCGCTTTCGTCACCTCCTGGCCCTGCACTCGATTGTTGCCATCAGCGGCTCACTCCGGTTCGAGGAATATCTGGATGGCTGGCGTCTGAATGCCAAAGAGGTGCTGGATCTGGATCGTATCGTTGAGTCCCGTGCCACAGGCCTTCTGCTCCGGTGGCGGGCTGAAGTGGACCGGTCACTCAATCCGCAGCTGCTGAAGTCTGTAATGGAGCGCCACCGGCCGGGCAAGTGCAGCGTCTCGCTTTACTACAGCACGGATGGCACGCAGGCCCGGGTTGCTCTCGGCAGCGACTGGTGTGTGCGCCCCACCAGGGAACTGCGCGAACGATTATCAGAGCTTGTCGGTCTCGACGGATTCCGCTTTGTTTACGAAGGTCCCCGCCAGTAGTAAGGTTCCCCGATGGATCTGAAATTTCTTGACTTCGAACAACCCATCGCAGAGCTCGAGGCGAAGATCGACGAACTCCGCTACGTTGGGGACGATTCGGAGATCAACATCAGCGACGAGATCGCCCGCTTGAAGTCGAAGAGCGAGTCTCTCACGCGCAGTATCTTCTCGAGCCTGACCGCGTGGCAGATTGCCCAGCTCGCGAGGCACCCGCTACGCCCCTACACACTGGACTACCTTGCTGTCATCAGTCCGGACTTCCAGGAGCTGCACGGCGACCGCATGTTTGCCGATGATCCGGCCATGGTGGGTGGTCTGGGGCGACTCGACGGCAAGCCGGTAGTCTTCATTGGGCAGCAGAAGGGCCGGGATACCAAAGAGCGGGTCCGCCGCAACTACGGCATGCCGAAGCCCGAGGGCTACCGCAAGGCGCTCCGTCTGCTGAAGCTTGCGGAGAAGTTTCGGCTACCCGTTCTGACCTTTATTGATACCCCCGGCGCTTACCCGGGCATTGGCGCCGAGGAGCGGGGGCAGAGTGAAGCTATCGCCCGTAACCTCTTTGAGATGGCGCGTCTCAAGACGCCCATTATCAGCATCGTAATCGGGGAGGGCGGGTCCGGCGGTGCTCTCGCCATCGGCGTTGGTGACCGTGTGATCATGCTTGAGTACAGCGTATACAGCGTGATCTCCCCCGAGGGCTGTGCCAGTATCTTGTGGAAGAGCGCCGACAAGGCTGAGACGGCGGCGGAGGCCATGGGTATTACGGCACCTCGCCTGCGGGAACTCGGCCTGATTGACGAAGTGATTCGCGAGCCACTGGGAGGCGCTCACCGGGACCCCGCTCGCACCGCCGAGTCCGTGCGCGCAGTGCTCATTAGTCATCTGCGGGATCTGGAGTCGCTCGACGTCAATGAACTCGTGCGTCGGCGGGCCGTTCGCCTGAAATCCTACGGCAGCTTCAGGGAAAGCTGAGCGCCACGGCGCCGGGCTATGCGTCGCGACGCGATTCAGCAGGCGCTGTTTCAGAGCCTTCCAGAAGACGCAGCACTCTGTGTAGCTTTTAGTGGCGGTCTGGACTCCACTGTGTTGCTGCATGCCCTGGCCGGTCTGCGTCAGGAGCGCCATTTTTCCCTGCGCGCACTGCACGTAAATCACGGACTCCAGGCCGCTGCCGGGGATTGGGAGGCGCACTGCGCAGGGCTGGCCAGTAGTCTCCAGGTACCCTGTTCAGTGGCCCGCGTCGTCGTCAGGAACGATGCCGGTCAGGGACTCGAAGCGGCGGCGCGGGAGGCGCGTTACGGCGCACTGCGAGCCAGTTTGCAACCCGCCGAATGGCTGCTGACCGCGCACCACGCTGACGACCAGCTGGAAACCGTGCTGCTCCACCTCTTCCGCGGCTCAGGGGTCGAAGGGCTGGCAGGCATTCCGCGCACAGGGGTTTTCGGACCCGGCCGCCTGTGCCGGCCACTCCTTGACGTCCCGGCCGACGCTCTCATTGACTACGGTGCCAACGTGCTGATTCCCGCAGGCTTGACATGGCTGACCGATCCCATGAACGCAGACCCTGCCTTCGACAGGGGATACCTCCGCCACGAGGTAACACCGATCCTGCGGAAGCGGTTCAAGGCAGCCGCAGGAGGCGCGGGCCGCAGTGCTGCGCTGGCTGCGGAGGCGGCCGGACTCCTGGAGGAGCTGGCTCGGGCCGACGCCCATTCAGTGGTTGACGAGCACCGCCTGTCCCTGGCATTGCTCGGCAAGCTCAGTCCGGCGCGGCAACGAAACCTCATTCGCTTTCAGGCCCGGGAACGGGGCTGGGCAGTGCCGCCGGAGCGCCGGCTCCGGGAGGGCCTGGCACAACTCTGGGCGGCGGACCCCGGCCGACAGCCGGTCCTCAGCTGGTCCGGGCATGAGATCCGGCGGTTTCGGCAGCACCTCCACCTGCTCGACCGGGTGGCGACAGCCGGGGTTCCCGGCGAGACGCCGCTGGAGTGGAGCGCTGCAAGCCCTCTGGTCCTCGGTGGGGTCCGTGGCCAACTCAGCCTGAGCCCTGCGGCTCCGGTTCACTCACCGCGGGACGGCGCTCCTGCCCTGTCTACGGCAGTCGTTGCGGACGGCCTACAGGTTGCTTTTCGCAGCGGTGGTGAGCGCCTGCGAACCGCGGCAGACCGGCACCATCGAACTCTGAAGTACCTGCTTCAGACCCGGGGCATCGTTCCCTGGATGCGCGGCCACTTGCCCCTGGTCCTTGCCTGCAAGGAGCTTGCTGCCGTGGGCAATCTGTGGACAGCGGACTGGGCAGCGGCCCGGCCTGAGGAAGCGGGTCGGCAGATTGTGTGGACAGGTCACGCCCCTATCCGGTAAGTCTGGTGCTGCCGGTCCGCTCCGGCTCGTCCGTGCACTCGTCGGGCGCATTGTCCCGAACGTGGCTATCTGGTAACTTTTACGCCCCATCTGCCTCCTTGATGGAGAGTCCAGCCCAAACAGCGCCCCCCTTACCCGCGCCTGCCAGCCGGTAAGGTGATGCGCTGTTTTGGACCTGATTAACGGCCGAACTGAGTCGGCGGAGATGGGTGCATGCCCCGCTATATATTCGTGACTGGTGGCGTCGTGTCCTCGCTGGGCAAGGGCATCACAGCGGCTTCCCTGGGCGCCATTCTTGAAGCCCGGGGGCTTACGGTGTCCATGATCAAGCTGGACCCCTATCTCAACGTGGATCCGGGCACCATGAGCCCGTTCCAGCACGGCGAGGTCTACGTCACTACCGACGGCACCGAAACCGATCTCGACCTCGGACATTACGAGCGCTTCGTCCGCACCACGACTGGCCGGAACAGCAATTTCACGACTGGCCGTATCTACGGCAGCGTGATTGCTAAGGAGCGTCGGGGCGACTACCTCGGCGCGACCGTTCAGGTCATCCCCCACGTAACGGACGAGATAAAGCGCTGTATCCGACTGGGGGCAGGAGACGCCGACATCTGCATCGTGGAGATTGGCGGCACCGTCGGCGACATTGAATCGCTGCCATTCCTCGAAGCCATCCGGCAGCTCGGCGCAGACGTCTACCCGCAGCACTGCGTCTATGTGCACCTGACGCTGGTCCCCTACATCGCTTCTTCCGCCGAGATCAAAACCAAGCCAACCCAGCACTCCGTCAAGGAGTTGCGGTCCATCGGGATTCAGCCCGACATCCTGGTGTGCCGTTCGGAACAACCCCTGCCGGAGGAGCAGCGGCGCAAGATTGCCTTGTTCACCAACGTGCAGGAGCGGGCAGTTATTTCCGCGGTGGATGTGGACGACTTGTACAAGCTGCCCATGTTGTTCCGGACACAGGGTTTTGATGCCATTGTTGTGGACCGCCTCGGGCTCTCCGTGCCCCAGGCTGATCTGGCGGAGTGGGAAGCCGTCGTCGCAGCCCGCAAAAACCCCGAGGCGGAAGTCACTATCGCCATGGTTGGCAAGTACGTGGACCTCCGGGACTCCTATATCTCCCTTACGGAGTCGCTCACTCATGCGGGGCTCAAGACCCGCACCCGCGTCCGGATTCGCTACATCGAGTCCCAGGACATTGAAAAGGATGGCACTGGCGCACTCATCGGTGTGGACGCGATTCTCGTGCCGGGCGGTTTCGGCGAGCGGGGCATCGAAGGCAAGATAGCAGCGGCGCGTTACGCCCGCGAGAATGGCGTGCCTTACCTCGGGATCTGTCTGGGACTGCAGGTGGCAGTCATCGAATATGCCCGCAATGTGGTGGGGCTAAAGGGTGCCCACAGCACCGAATTTGATGCGCAGAGTCCGCACCCCGTTATCGCACTGATTTCTGAGTGGCAGGACCGTGATGGCAGTCTGCAGAAACGCGATACAGCCTCCAGTCTCGGTGGCACGATGCGTCTTGGCGCCCAGGAATGCCGCCTGCAGGCCGGGACGCTGGCCCATGAACTCTACGGGACAGACGTTATTCGTGAGCGGCATCGTCACCGATTTGAGTTCAACAATAACTATCTGGATCAGCTCACCGGCGCGGGCCTGGTTGTAGCGGGCTTCTCGATCGATGGCCTGGTAGAGCTCGTCGAGCTGCCCAATCACCCCTGGTTTCTCGCCTGCCAGTTTCACCCGGAATTTCAGTCCAATCCGCGCGACGGCCATCCGCTCTTCAGTGGTTTTGTGCGGGCGGCCCGCCGTCTGCGTACTCAGGAGCTGCCCGCGGCGGCGCGCGCATGAAGCTGGCTGGTTTCGAGGTCGGCGCCGACCGGCCATTTTTCCTGATTGCCGGTCCCTGCGTGGTTGAGTCTGAGACTCTGGCGGTAGAAACAGCGGGTAAGCTGCAGGAGATCACGCGACGTCTCAGTATCCCCTTCGTATTCAAGTCCTCCTATGACAAGGCCAACCGCTCCTCCCTGAATAGCTATCGCGGCCCGGGCCTGGAGGAGGGGCTGCGGGTACTGGAAAGCGTCCGCCGTCAACTAGGAGTTCCAGTACTCACTGACGTCCACGAGGACTCCCCGCTCGGTGAAGTTGCAGCTGTGGTGGATGTGCTGCAGACCCCCGCCTTTCTCTGCCGGCAGACCAACTTCATCATAAACGTCGCTCGCCAGGGCAAGCCCGTGAACATCAAGAAGGGTCAGTTTCTCTCGCCCTGGGAGATGACCAACGTCGTCATGAAGGCGGAGAGCACGGGTAATCCCGGCATCATGGTTTGCGAGCGCGGCTTCAGTTTTGGCTACAACAATCTGGTCACCGACATGCGGTCACTAGCCGTACTGAGGGAGACTGGCAGACCGGTCGTCTTTGATGCCACTCACTCGGTGCAGTTGCCGGGTGGCAAGGGAGACTCCTCAGGTGGGCAGCGGGAATTTGTCCCGGTCCTGGCCCGGGCAGCGGTAGCCGCCGGGGTGGCCGGGGTGTTCATGGAGACGCACCCGGATCCGGAGCACGCATTGTCTGATGGCCCCAACGCGTGGCCTCTTCACCTGATGGAGAAACTTCTGACGACCCTGGTCGAACTCGACCAGGTGGTGAAACGCCGTCCCCTCGTTGAGCTGGAAGTTGGAGAAAAGAGGAACTCATGAGCGCGATTGTTCACGTCCATGGACGGGAAATCCTGGATTCCCGCGGCAATCCGACAGTGGAAGCCGATGTATGGCTGGTGAGCGGCGCCTGTGGCCGGGCGGCCGTGCCATCCGGGGCATCGACGGGCAGCCGGGAAGCGATGGAACTCCGCGACGGGGATCCGGCCCGCTATCTTGGCAAGGGCGTCCGTCGGGCCGTCACGATGATCAACGGCGAGATCCGCAATGAACTGCTGGGAAGTGATGGCCGCGACCAGAGAACGCTGGACCGGAAAATGATCAATCTCGACGGAATGCCCAGTAAGGAGCACCTCGGTGCCAACGCCATCCTCGCCGTCTCTCTGGCGGCGGCCCACGCGGCAGCTGTCGAGCGCGGCGAGCCGCTTTTTCGCACGCTGGGATCGTCCACTGTGCTGCCAGTGCCGATGATGAACATCATCAATGGCGGTGCCCATGCGGACAACAGTGTCGATATCCAGGAGTTCATGGTGCTGCCGGTTGGCGCCTCTTCCTTTAGCGAGGCGCTCCGCTGGGGCACAGAGATTTTCCATGCGCTGAAGTCCGTGCTGAAAGGCATGGGACTGAGTACCGCCGTGGGG
>JBBQJK010000043.1:0-9974 GCA_038325835.1 Gammaproteobacteria bacterium | reverse complement strand
GTAATGAATCTGGCCCCAGCGGCCATCGGCGTAGCCCTTGCGAATCTGCATACGATCTTCCAGAGGTTCCAGAGGTACCGGGTTTGGCATCTTGCAATTTTGGCCACTTCGCGGCCCCAATTGCCAGATGCCAAACCCCGTGGCTCTGGGAATTATTGCGGTGCACCAGAATGCGGGTAGGATGTGCGCCGTGTAGACAGCTGGACCTCGAGGTGGGGCATGGATATCCAAGGCAAAACGATCGTAATCACAGGGGCCGCGCGCGGCCTCGGGGCCGCCATGGCGAAGCGTCTCGCGCCCCACCAGCCGGTGCTGGCGCTGGTGGATCTCAAGGTTGACGACCTGGCGGCGGTGGCGATGGCCTGCGAGCAGCTCGGCGCCACCGTGCAGCGCTTTGGTGCCAACGTGGCGAAAGAGGCGGACGTCGTCGCCCTCTTCGACCAGATCGTGGCGAAGTGCGGCGCAGTGCACGCGCTCGTGAACAATGCGGGCATCACCCGGGACGCGTTGCTCATCAAGTACAAGGACGGCAAGGTCGAGTCGAAAATGAGCCTGGACCAGTGGCAGGCCGTGCTCGACGTGAACCTGACGGGCGTGTTCCTCTGCGGTCGCGAGGCGGCGGAACGGATGATCGTCGGCGGTGTGCGGGGGGTGATCATCAACATCTCCAGCATCAGCCGGGCCGGCAACGCGGGCCAGACCAACTACTCCGCTGCCAAGGCCGGTGTCGCGGCCATGGCCGTGACTTGGGCGAAGGAACTAGCCCGCTACGGCATCCGGGCGGCCGCCATTGCGCCCGGCTTCATCAATACCGAAATGGTTGCCGGCATGAAACCGGAAGCCCGGGAGAAGCTGACCTCCGGCATCCCCCTGAAGCGCATGGGCGAGCCCGACGAGATCGCCCAGACCGTGGAGTTCATCCTGCAGAACGACTACGTGTCCGGCCGCATCTTCGAAATCGACGGCGCCCTCAGACTGTAAACTCCCAAAAAGGTACCGGACCTTAGTTGTTCGTTTTATTTAGTTATGCGTTTGCAACAACTAAAGAAACTAACAAAACTAAGGTCCGGTACCTTTTTGCTGTTGGTCAGCGTTCTGGCGTTTTTGCCGGGGGTGAGCGACCTGGCGTACTGGGACGACAAACCGCTACCACGCCAGCTGCCGTTCTTCACGACGTTCAGCAGTCTGCTGCAGCCGCCGACGGGCATTCCCGAATGGCCGTACAACTACTTCCGCCCCGTGTGGCTCGCGAGCCTCCTGCTCGACGCGCGACTGTTCGACAGCCCCCTCGGCGGGCACGTAATGAATCTCGCGTACCACGCCGTCACGTCGCTGCTCGTCTTCCTGCTCGCCCGACGGTTGCTGACCGGTCACGCGTCGGCCACGCTCGCCGCCACGCTGGCCGCCGCCGTCTTTGCCGTCCACCCGATCCACGCCGAGTCCGTGTGCTGGGTCATCGCCCGGGTGGACATCCTCGCCACGCTGTTCAGCACCCTCACGCTCCTGCTCGCCCTCGCCTGGCGCGACAGCCGCTCCGTCCCCGCCCTGCTGCTCACGCCGCTGGCCTTCCTGCTGGCGGTCGGGTCGAAGGAAGTGGGCATCGTCACCGCGGTGCTGGTGCCGCTCGCGATGGTGCTGGCACCTCGGCCGGTCAGTCAGCCGGCCTCCACCCGGGAGCTGGCCACCACCCTCGTCCCGCTGCTGGCGCTGCTCGCCGCCGCCACCACCCTCTACCTGGCCTACCGCGTCGACGCAGCGAATCCGGTGTCCCTGGGCCTCAGCGCCCTGCCGGTGAGCGAGACCGCTGCCCGTGTGCTGCAAGCCCTGGGCTACTACGTGCAGAAACTCCTGGTCCCCTGGCCCCAGTCCAACTTCGTCGTGCCGGCCATGCTGCCCTCACTCCCGGTGGCCGGGCTGATCCTGCTGGCCGCTGTGGCCCTCGCAGGCCTCGCCCTCCGGCACTGGTGGCGCACCCGCGACGGGGTGCCGCTGTTCGGCCTGCTGATGCTGGCCGCCGGCATTGCCCCCGCACTGCTGCTCGCCGTGAGCGCGATCGGCGCGACGCCGGTGGCCGAGCGTTACCTGTACTTCCCCTCCGCCGGCGCCGCGCTGGCCCTGGGTGCCCTGCTGGCCCGGGGGCTAGCCGAGCCGCGCCGGCCACTCGTCGTGGGCGGCACAGCACTCCTGATCCTGATCCTCCTGGCCAGCAGCCTGCTGCGCAGCCAGCTGTGGGCCTCCAACGTCGCGCTCTGGACGGATGCCACCCGGCAGGCCCGGACCCACGCCCTGCCCTTCAGCGAACTCGGCAGCGCCTGGCAGGATCTGGGCGATGACGAGCAGGCGCTCGCCGCCTTCAGCCAGACTCGCGGCCTGGAAGGCGACCCCGCCACGCTGGCGTCCAGCGAGTACAACGCCGGACTCATCTGGCTGAAGCGCGGTGATTACACCGCCGCCCTCGCCGCCTTCCGCGCCGCCCGCAGCCACAAGCCCGACTACCCGCTCGCCCACTACGGCCTCGGCCGCGTTTACCAGGAGCAGGCCCGCATCGCCACCGGGCGCCCGCCGGAGGAGGACGTGATCACCCGCCTCGACCTCTACAGCCTGGCGCAACGCTCCTACGCGGAGGCCATTCGCCTCAATCCCAGCTCTGGCGAAACGCGCCTGCAGCTGATCCGCGTGTTGCTCAGGCAGGGTGACCTGGTGGCGAACGCCGGCCGGACGGCAGACGCACAAGCCAGCTATCGCGCGGCGCGCCAGCAGCTCGAAGCCATGCTGACCGCCCTGCCTGGGCTGCTGCAGCAGCCCGGCATCGCCGACCTTCGCACCGAACTCGCCGCCAAAGCCCTCCCGGGGGGAAATGGGGACATGCCTCATTTCCCCCAATGAAATGAGGCATGTCCCCATTTCTCGAGGTGTCCCAATTTCTCGAGGGAAATGAGGCATGTCCCCATTTCCCCCGCGCAAGATAAGGGATCGCGCCTGAAGGCGCTCCTACAACAGTGAGCGGAGGACGTCCTGGAAGGGAGCCCAGCCGGCGGCGTAGCGCGGCAGGGTGAACGCGAGATGGAACGCTGCCAGCGTGCCGATGCAGTGGAGCGCCAGCACCGCAGACGATAGCGGGCGGCTGCGCGGCGTGAACACGGTCGCGACGAGGGCGAGGCCCAGCGCGAGCCAGGGCGCGATCGTCAGGCCGAAGGGGCCGAGCACCGCGCCGTAAATCAGGACGCTGCCCGTCGCCAGGCGCGGCAGCCAGCGCTCCGCCCGCCAGGCCACGAGCACACCACAGAGCAGCGCGGCGCCGCCCGCCGCGGGTCCGAGGCTTCCGCGATACCGCGCGAGGGCGAGTGCCGGGGCACCGATTTCAGCAGGCCCGGCCGTCAGGCTGAGCAGCCAGAAGGCGCCGGCCAGCGTCAGGCACAGCCAGGCCAACACCACACTCGGCCAAACAGCGGGCCAAACAGCGGGCCCGACCGCGGGTCCGACAGCGGGCCCGTCAACTGACGAGGCCACTGACGAGGCAACCGGCCCGACACCCGGCCCATCGTTCCGCGCGACACTCATCAGTAAAACTCCGCCACGCGCTGCTGAAACTCCGCGAGGCGCGCCTGCATCTCCGGTGTCGCCAGACGCGCCCGCAGGATCCAGAGCTCCGCACTCCTCGAAGCCTCCGCAGGCCCGGGCGACAGCTCAGCACGGCCCGGCAACGCCACCCGCACATACCGGTCATCCCGCCGCAGGTCCGCCGGCGTCAGGCGCTGGTCAGGCCAGGGGTAGAACAACTGGCCGCCGGGCCCGGGCTGCTGAAAGATCACCGCGTCCGGTGGCGCGTCAGGCTGCGCCTGGAAATTCCAGACGTGGTTCTGCAGGCCACTGCCAAAGAGCGGGGACGTGTTGAAGACGCGCCACTCGGCAGCGAACGCCACCTGCCAGCCGCCCGCCTTCCGGGTGAGGTAGTCCACCGCGGCGAAGGCGGGCGCGAGCTGCGCCATGGCAGGGTCGGACTGGCGGTAGTGGATGAAGGGCGACGTGGCCGTGCCGCGGCGCCGCTCTGCCACCGCGTCGCGGATCTGCAGCGGCGGCAGCGCCGCCGACGCGAGCTGGATCACCGCCAGGACCGAGGCGAGCACGCCGGCAGCCTTCAGCCCCGGCGCCGCCCAGGGCACCTCGTCCCGCACCGCCCGCAGCAGGATGGCGAGCGCGACGAGGCCCAAGGCGACGACAAGCAGAATCAGGCGCAGGTTAAAGCGTAACCGGGACAGATCCGTCTGCAGCAGGAAGATCAACACCGTGGGCAGCACCGGGGCGAACACCAGCGCCGCCAGCCAGTCCCGCCGGCGCACCGCGCGCCACACACACCAGACCAGCGCCGGCAGCCCAAAGCCCCAGAAGATCAGACCAAAGCCCCCGTTCAGACTGCCCAGACCCGGGTCTTCGAAAAGATAGAGCAGCAGGCGCGCCGGTTGGTCGAGCAACGCCGACAGCGCAGAGCCGGGCCCGGCCTCCGCTGCCGCCCCCGGCAACCCGCCCTGGGGATCGCCGCCGCCCACATCCAGCAGCCCTGAGGCCGTGAGTGCGTAGGGATAGAGCGGATGACCGGTGAGCAGCGCATTGCGCACCAGCCAGTAGGCCGGCAGCGGCACGAAAGCCAGCAGAAAAATTCCGGCACCCCGCAGCGTCCGGGCCAGCCCCCCGTCCCGCCAGAGGGGCACGAGGAGCAGGGGCAGCACCGCGGCGATGCTGACCAGCATGCTGTACTTCACGCCCAGCCCGAAGCCGGCAGCCAGCCCCGCCATGGCCAGGTGCAACCACTGCTCCGGCCGCTGGCCCGTCTGCCAGAAGCGGACGGCGGCGTAGAGCAGCGTCAGCTGGCACACCGCCAGAATGATCTCGACATAGTTGCTGGCCGACTGGGCCAGCACGACGGGCACGAACAACCAGAGCAGGCCGGCGAACAGCGCGTCCCGTCGTTCTGCTCCCAGGCTCCGGGCCAGCGCGGCCACGACGATCACGCCGAAGAGCGCCACGCTGAACTGCACACCGTCCACCCAGGTGTCGGCGTGGAGAAACAGCAGCGGCCAGAGGTAGAGGAAGTCCCCGCCGAGGGGCAGCGCAAACTGCACCCGGATCTGCAGAGGCAGCACCGCGAGGCGCCCCGTCTGCACCAGGTCATACAACGGCGGCAGGTGATAGACGACGTCATCCACGCCCCGGGGCGGCAGCAGCCAGGTGGCCGTGAGCAGCCAGGCACTGACCAGCACCAGCAGCAGGAGCAGTGCGCCGTTGAAGGCGTCGAGGCCCAGAGCCGAAAACCGCGCCGGGGCCGGCGCTGGCACTGACACTGGCACTGACACTGGCACGGGCACCCCGCGGCGCTGCCAGAAGCCCGCTATCAGCACCGGCAGTGTGACCACCAGCACGGCCGCGACCAGCAGCGGCAGGCGCAACTGGCCGGTGGCGCCCAGCAGCAGCTCCGTGCCCACGATCTGCGCCGCACCCAGCAGCCCGGCATACACGCACACGGCCAGCCTGCCCAGAGCCCGGGGCAGGAGCAGCCACCAGCCGCCAAAGACCAGAACGGTGACCAGGATCAGGACCAGCATCTGCACGCGGTTATGATAACCGGCACCCCATGGCATTCCCTCCACAGCATCTGGTCACTGCCCGTCCTCTGGAATGGTTCCGGGCCTGCGCTTTCTCATGTCAGAGAGGTTGACCGCGGCGCGCTCCCTCGCGAGCAACACCGCCGTGCTGACGGCGGCCCAGGTGATCGGCATCGCCACGCGCCTGGTCTACATCGTGCTGGTGGCCCGCCTGCTCGGACCCGAGCTCTACGCGTTGCTCGCCTACTCCCAGGCCTGGTACCTGGCCTTCATGCCCCTGGCGTTGCTCGGCCTGGGCCCCGCCCTGGTGTTTGCCATCGCGCGTAGCCCTGAGCAGGCGGCAAACATCGCCGCGAGCTCGCTGGCCATCCGCCTCACCATGACCGGCCTGGCCATGGTGGCCAGCGTGGCGCTGGCCTGGGTGATTGCGCCGGATGCCCGCGCACCGCTGCTGATCACCGCCTTGAGCGTGGCCCTGCTGGGTCGCGCGCTGACCGCCTGGGCCCAGCACCTCTACGCGGCCTACGCGGTCAATCACCACGCGCTCCGGCAGGAACTGGTGGCCCGTCTGCTGGAGCTGGCCCTCGCGGCCAGCGTGCTCCTCGGTGGCGGCAGCCTGCTGCTGCTGGTGCTGACCCAGGGCGGCGTGTGGTGGCTGCAGGCCGCGCGCTCGCTGTACATCGTGCGCCGCGAACTGGTCCCGCTGCGCCTGAACTGGCAGTGGGCCGACTGGCGACCGCTGCTGGCCCTCGCCCTGCCGCTGTTCATCACGACCGCCGCGGTGGACTGGCGGATCAACGGGCCGCTCATCCTGTTCCGCAACCTCAATGACGACGCCGTCCTGTTCGGCCAGTTCGCGCTGGCCATGCAGGCCCTGTTCATCGCGAACGCCATTCCCCTGTCGCTCAGCACCGCGGCGCTGCCCGTCCTCACCCGCTCCGCCCAGCGGGGCGATGGCAAGGACCTGCTGTTTGCCAGCGTGATTCAGCGGCTGGCCTTCGTCGCCGGCGCGGCGGCCGGGTTGCTGGGCCTGGCCCTGGGACCCTGGCTGTTTGGCACTCTGCTGGGGCCGGCTTTCATCCCGGCGGGCCAACTCGCGGGCCTGACGCTCTGGTGCCTGATTCCCCTGCTGGCTGGCATCGGCTATCCGGCCGTGCTCGTGGCCCGGGGTGCGCTGCGCTTCCAGATGCTGGCGAGCGTACTGGGCGCCGTGGCGACCACGGTGCTCGTGGTGCTGCTCGTGCCACGCTTTGGCGCCGAGGGCGCCATCGTCGGCGCCGCGGCCGGCTTCGCCCTGCCACCCCTGCTGATCTACGGCGCGGCCCTGCGGGACGGCTGGACGGATGTGCTGACGACCCTGCTGCGGCCCCTCGCCGCGGTCACCGCGGCCCTGGTCGTCTGGCTGCTCACAACAGCGACGTGGGCTCTGCCCAACCCGGCGACGGGGGCGCTGCCCACCCTGCTGCCGCTGACGCTGGCGATGGGCACGCTCATGGGCACTGCGCTGCTGCTCCGGGTCGTGAGTCCCGCTGAGCAGGCCGTGCTGCTGCAGCTCTGGCGGGAACGCCGGGTGCCGGCCGCATGAGCACGGCCACAGAAAGCGCCCTGCGCCAGCAGTTCCTGACCTGGCCCCACGGCCTGCTGAACACGTTCTGGCTGCTCGCGATGCACGCTGCCCTGTTCACCGCCCTCTGGTTCGCGCCACCGGCGGTGGCGATTCTTGTCTGCGTCATTCACCAGCGGATGCTGTCCGAGTGGTTCCACGAAGCGACCCACTGGAACCTGCTGCCGGACCGGCGCTGGAACGACCGGGTGGCCGACCTGCTCATCGGCCCGTTCAATGGCACGCGCGTGCAGAGCAACCGGCCCGGACATTTCCAGCACCACGCCGTCCGGGAGTATTTCGTGCCGGAAGATCCGGACACGGCCAAGGCAGCGGCAACGACCCGCCGGGAACTCCGGCAGGGACTGTTCCGGGACCTCACCGGCCAGACGGCGCTCAGCGCCTTTGTGCGGGCCGCGCGCACCACCGCGGCCGGCAGGCACAGCGGCGGCAGCGAGTGGCGCTGGCTGGGCGCGCTGACGGTGCTGCACGGGGCCGGCTTCGCCGCCAGCGTGGCGGCCGGCCGCTGGGAACTTTACCCGTTGTACTTCGGCTCCCTGCTGACGCTGTACCCGGTTGCCAATCGCGTGCGTCTCTACGCCCAGCACGCCGAGATCGCCCCGGACGGCACCGTGCACCTAAAGGGCAGCACCGCGTCGCGCACGGTGCACTCGGGACTGCTCGAACAGGTGCTGCTCCACGGGCCGATGATCATGTACCACCACGAGCATCACGCCCGGCCCGTGCTGCCCTACCGGGCCCTGCGGCGGCTCGCCAGGGCGAACACCGGGAGCGCCGACCCGAACTGCAGGAGCGCCAGCGGCTGGCCCATCGCCATCGGCCTGCTCCGGAGCCTCCGGTGAGGAGCGCCCCATGAATGACGCCACACCGGTCGGCGCGGCCGACGCGGCCGGCGCGGCCTGCCCGGCCTGCCGCTGCCCGGAAGCGACGCTGTTTGTCGCCGCGCCCGTCGACCGGGAGTACTACGCCCGCCGGGCGGTAAGCGCCGAGATCCTGCGCTGCGACGCCTGCCGGAGCCTGTACCAGGAGCCCTGGCCCACGGCGGCGGAGGTGCAGGGGTTCTACGGGGCCGATTACCAGAACTACACGACCACGGCCGTGCCGCTGCTCGCCGGGGTCAACGCGTTCTATCAGCGGCAACTCAGCGCGGCCTTCCTCCGGGAGTTCGGGGCGAACCCGGCCGTCCTGGATTTCGGCTGCGGCCAGGGTGGCTTTCTCCGGGAACTGGCCGCCGCCGGCTGCCGGCGCCTGGCCGGCTTCGACTTCGTGCTGTATCCGGAACTCGGCACCATCACCGGGGCGCGGTTCTTCGATGACCTGGACGAGATTCACCGCAGCGGGCTGCGCTTCGACGTGATCCGGCTGCGCCACGTGATTGAACACCTCACGGACGTGGACGCCACCCTCGGGAAACTCACCGCCCTGCTCACGCCGACCGGCCGGATCATCGGGCAGACGCCCAACGCCGCGCACTACACGGCGCGCCTGATGGGCAGCTATTGGGGGCCGCTGCACTTCCCCTACCACACCGTGCTGTTTTCTCCCGAAGGCCTGCGCCGCACCGCTGCGCGCAGCGGGCTCGTCCTGCGCAAGACCACCGGCAGCGTGCTGCCGACGGGCTGGGCGATGAGCGGCGAGAATTTCCTGAAGCAGGTGACCGGCAGCCGGCGCCGGGGGCGGACGGCTGTTTACACGCTGCTCATGGCGGCCTCCCTGCCCCTCGCGGTCCTGGACCGGCTGCTGGCGCCGGCGGCCACGGCCAACTTTGATTTCGAACTGTCGCGGCCGTGATGCCGACTCCCACGACCACCCGTGTTCCGGACGTGTCCGTGGTGATTCCTTCCTGGAACGCGGCGCGGACCATTGGCCGCTGCCTCGACGCGCTGCTGGCCCAGGAGACGACGCTCGACTACGAGGTGCTGGTGGTGGACAGTGGCGAGGACGACACCGCCGCCCTCGTTGCGGCCTACGCCCCGCGGGTGCAACTGATCCGCAGTGCGTCCCGGTTGTTTCCCGGGCCCGCCCGCAACCTGGGCATCCGGCAGGCGCGCGCGCCGCTGATTGCCTTCACCGACACGGACTGTGCGCCGGACCCGGGCTGGCTCGAGGCCTTGTACCAGGCCAGCCGAGCGAGCACCGACCCGACCCGCGGCGGGCAGGCACACCACGCCGTGGGCGGCCGCATCCTGAACGGCACGCCGGAGAGTCTCTGCGGCACGGCCCTCTACCTCACGGAGTTCGTGGAGTTCGCCGGGACCGACGTCCGGCGCTACCCGAGCATTCCCTCCTGCAACCTGGCCTGGCCGCGGGACCTGCTCGCGCAGCACGGGGGTTTCCCCGACGTGTTCTGGGGCGAGGAGTACCTCCTGAACACGCGGCTCAGTGCCCAGATCCTCTTCGTGCCCGACATGGTCGTGCGCCACATGAATCGCACCGGGTTCCGCGAGACGGTGCGGCACGCGCGCAAGGTCGGGCGGGGTGCGGCGCTGTCCCGGCGGCTCACCGGGCAGCACGGTGTGCTCTTCCGCTGGCCCGTGGTGATTCCGCTGCTCTTCGGGTTCCGCCTGCTGAAGATCGGGCAGAAGTCGGCAGCGGCGGGTGTGTTCGGCACTTTCCTGTGGGCCAGTCCGATGGTCCTGCTGGACCTGGCGGCCTGGACGGTGGGCTTCTGGCGCGGGGCGCGGGAGACGGCGCGTGACTGACCCGCGGGTGTCCATCGTGGTGCCCGTGTACAACGCCGAGCGGACGCT
>JBBQJK010000042.1:0-10004 GCA_038325835.1 Gammaproteobacteria bacterium | reverse complement strand
CGAAGCGCTCCGGCGTGTGCCGGTCCATCGAGATCTGGATGAGCGCGGTCAGCGCCAGCCCGAGCTTCTTCCGGTCCAGCAGGGTGACCCGCCGGGTAATGACGCCGGCGTCTGCCAGCGCCTTGACCCGGCGCAGGCAGGGCGAGGGGGAGAGGCCCACGCGCTCGGCGAGGGCCTGATTGGTGAGCCCGCCGTCCTGCTGCAGCTCGGTCAGGATGCGGCGGTCGAGGCGGTCCGGCTTGAAGGCGGGCATGGCAGATACTGCTGACTCTGTGTGCGGTAAAGCACGAATATGCCAAGAATGAGCTAAAAACAGGCATATATGCAAGGAAATAGCGGAGTCTTCCGCCTAGACTGAGCCGAGGCCACCACCCGAGCCCGACCGACCGGAGCCGCCCCATGAGCTACGACCATCGCAAGTACGCCCCCTTCGCGCCCATTCCCCATCCCGACCGCCGCTGGCCCGATCGCGTGATCGACCGGGCGCCGGACTGGTGCGCCGTGGACCTGCGGGACGGCAACCAGGCCCTCGTGAAGCCCATGTCGGTGGAGCAGAAGACGCGCCTGTTCAGGCTGCTGGTCGACATCGGCTTCAAGGAGATTGAAGTGGGCTTCCCGGCAGCGTCCCAGCCCGATTTTGACTTCGTGCGCCGGATCATCGAGGACGGCCTGGTGCCTGACGACGTCACGTTGCAGGTGCTCACGCCGGCACGGGAAGAATTGATCGCCCGCAGCTTCGACTCCCTGCGCGGCGCGAAGCGGGCCAATGTTCACCTCTACAACTCCACATCAACCGTGCAGCGCGAACGCGTGTTCGGGCTTGATCGCGCCGCCATCAAGGCGATCGCCGTCCAGGGCGCCACCTGCATTCGGGACCTGGCCGCCCGCCAGCCGGACACCCGGTGGGAGTTCCAGTACTCGCCGGAGAGCTTCACCGGCACTGAGCTCGACTACGCCGCGGAAGTGGTCAATGCAGTGCTCGGTGTGTGGCGGCCGGAGCAGGGCCAGAGAGTCGTGATAAACCTTCCGGCAACCGTGGAGATGAGCACGCCGAATGTCTACGCTGACATGATCGAGTGGATGGCCGGGCACATCGAGCATCGCGACCGGGTCCGGATCAGCCTGCACACCCACAATGACCGGGGCTGCGGGGTGGCGGCGGCGGAACTCGGCCTGATGGCCGGCGCCGACCGCATCGAGGGCACCCTGCTCGGCAATGGCGAGCGCACGGGGAACATGGACCTGGTGACGATGGCTCTCAACCTCTACTCCCAGGGCATAGATCCCCGGCTGGATTTGTCCGATATGCGGCGGATCGTCGCGACGGTCGAGTACTGCACCGGGATAGACACGCACCCCCGCCATGCCTATGCCGGTGAACTCGTCTTCACGGCCTTCAGCGGCAGCCACCAGGATGCGATCCGGAAGTCGCTGGCCCGGCAGCGGGCCGATGAGCCCTGGCAGGTTGCCTACCTGCCCATTGATCCGCAGGACCTGGGCCGCCGCTATGACGAAGTGGTGCGCATCAACAGCCAGTCCGGCAAGGGCGGCGTGTTGTATGTGCTGGAGCGGGATTTCGGTATCACCCTGCCGCGCTGGCTGCAGATCGATTTCTCGCAGGTGGTGCAGCGCCAGGCGGAGCGGAGCGGCGGGGAGATCCAGGGCAGCGAGATCCGCCAGCTGTTCGATGCCGCCTATGTGAGCGCACCGGTCGGCTGGCGCATCGGCGACTACAGTATCCGCCGCGACGGGAACCGGGTGCGCCTGCACGCGAGCATGGACGGCATGACCCTCAACGGCACCGGCCACGGGGTCGTGGAGGCCTTGATGGAGGCACTCCAGCGCCTCCACAGGTTCAAGGGTGTCGTGGAAGCCTTCGACGAGTACGCCCTCGCTGCCGGGACGGAGGCCAGTGCGATGGCCTGTGTGCGGATCCGGATTGGCGATGAGCTGAGTGGCGGCGTGGCCCTGGCGGAGGACACGACGATCGCGACCTTGCAGGCCGTTCTGACCGCCGTGGGCCGGCAGGTGGGAGAGCGTGTGGCCGCGGCGTGACGGGCGCTGAGTCTGCCGCTTCCCCGCCCAGGACGCGGCGCTGGACAGAGCACCTTCAGCGCGCCGGGGCACCAGACAGCAGCAGCAGCTGGCTGGCTTCCACCAGACTGGCACTCCCGCCGATGGGTCCGTCCGTAACGCCGTGGGCCTGCACATTCGCGAGCAACAGGATCTCGCCCGGCACGCCGCCGAGCCATGGCGTGACCTCAACGATGCCGGAGGATTCCCACGCGCCGACGTCGCCTGCTTTGCTGTCGGTGCTCCCCGCGGGCACGGCGCTCCGGTCGATGACGGCGATGCGGCGCGGTGCGGCAGTGCCGGCTGGATCCAGGGACCACACTGACGCCTCCACGCCGGAGCCTGCGCCGAAGCGCGCCAGCTTCGTGGCCCGGTCTTCCTGGACGTAAATCCGGCCATCGCTCGCCCACACGAGGTTGTCCGGGCTGCGCAGCCCGCGGTCCCCCGTGTCGTCACTGTCATAGAACAGCCGGATACGCGCCTCGGCCGCCAGGCTGCCGGCTGACCCCGCCACGAACTGGACATCAATCAGGTACACATTCCCCCAGTCGTCGGCGGGGAAACGGTTGCCCTGGCCGGTGGACGCGAACACCGCCTGGGTGCCGTTGCGGGGATTGGTGTGCAGGTCTTCCGGTCGGGAAAACATGAAGGCTTCCAGCGCCTCGGCCCGCTGGCGCAGTTCGGGATCGTTGAAATAGCCGGCACTGTCCGTCTCCTTGCCGGGTTTGCCGTTCCCGGTCCGGGCGGGCAGGGGCACGAAGCGCCCGACGCGCTCAGTCCCTGACCCAAACCACTGCTGGGGCGTCCGGTCCCCGTTGCCTGCCACCCACACGTGCAGCTGGCCCCGGGCGAGACCGTTGCGCTCGATGAAGTTGCCACCCGGGATCTTCCGGCCGAGCCACAGGTACAGCGGCGCGCGACCGAACTCCAGATCGTCCCCCAGCAGAAGGGCCACGTGGCCGTCCGGCCGGTCGCCGTCCGGCGTGCTCAGGGCGGCACTGTTTTCCCAGGAGCCCCGGCCCAGCGAAGGCAAGGCCCACAGCGTCTCGCCCGCAACATCCAGGGCGTAGATCGTGCCGCCGTGGGGATGACCCTCCGTCCGGGTCACTTCCTCGTGGGCCATGACCAACTGGTCGGCAAAGCCGTACTCGCCGGCCGACCACCCCGATGCCGAGCAGAAGGACTCGAGGCCTGCGAGCCCCCGGCCGCTGGTCTCGTTCAGCTGGGCGGCGTCCACCACGACCCGGCCCGAGCGGTCGCGGATTTCCCGGTAGGCGAGACCGGCCGAGGTGATCTGCCGCGTCTTGCGGTCCATCCGGAAGCGGGTGATGCGGGAGCCCCTGAGTTCTGTGCCGTTGGCCAGCCGATAGCTCGCACCCTCGCTCGCCTCGAGTTCGTGGGTGACGAAGAGGTCCATGGACCCGGGCTCAGTGGCCGGGAAGGCCACCATGCCGTCCAGCACGCCGGGCGGGCGGTAGCTGCCCACCGACTCGCCGGTGGTGAGGAGCACCTGGGACGAGAACCCGGCGCCCGGCACCGGGACGAGCATGGGCCGCGGCGGGGTTCCCGCGTCGACGGAGCGGTCCGCAGCACCACAGCCGCCCAGCGCCAGCACCGTGGCCACCCCCGTGGCGAGCAGAGCAGTGACTAAAAAGATCTTCATGTTGAGGGGCCAGAGTGTTTGCCGAATGATGCCTCACTCAAGGTTACGGTTGGTGATCGGGGTCGGGGGCCTCTGTTGTTGTATCGTGGGTCGCAGTGGCCATGCAGCATCCTCAGCCCGTCATTCACCTCCACATGCCGCCGGGCAGGCCCTGGGGAATGCCCAACCTGAGTCCCTTCGGCACCAAGCTCGAGACCTACCTGCGCATGGCCGGCTGGGCTTACGAGTCCAGACCGGCGGACTTTCGCCGGGCGCCCAAGGGCAAGATTCCCTACGTCAGCATCGACGGGGAGCTGCTCGGTGACTCCCAACTGATCATCGAGGAGCTGGAGCGGCGCCGGGGTAAACCCATGGATGCGCACCTCACGGACCTCCAGCGGGCGACGGGCCACGCCCTGCGGCGCACGCTCGAAGAGGGTCTGTACTTCATTCTCGCGTGGCAGCGCTGGGGGGAGGATTCGGCCTGGCAGGTCTACCGCCCGGTCATCGGCCAGAGCATGCCCGCACCGGTGCGGCTGGCCCTGCCGCTCATCCGCCGGGGTATCCGCAAGAGCCTGTGGAGCCAGGGCACCACGCGGCATTCCGCCGCAGAGATCACCGCGATGGGGATGGCGGATCTCGCCGCCTTGTCAGTAATGCTTGGCGAGCAGGAGTTTCTGTTCGGCGCGCAACCCAGCACCTGTGACGCCAGCGCCTTTGCCTCGATCGAGGGTATCGCCGCCTTTCCCCACGCTTCCCCGCTCAGGAACCACCTGCTCGGTACGGGCAACCTGATGGCTTACCGGGCGCGAATCCGCGCGCGCTGGTTTGCGGACCTGACGGCGAGCGACTCCAAGTCCCCGGGCCGCTAGTTCAACACGGCGCGTGACCCGGCCGCTCCCGGGCAGACCACCGACCGCAGGTCACCACTCTTGATCTCGGGCCCAGGGCCACCCGGTTCAGGGCCACCGGGCAGCGTCAGCCGGCTGGACAACGGTCGCACCTTGCCGTGGAGGCGCCAGTCGTAGATCACGCTGAAGGCCTGCACACGGGCCACGTACTCGCGGGTTTCCCGGTAGGGAATGGTCTCGACAAAGACGTCGGCGGGCAGTGCACCGCGCTCCGCGAGCCAGCGTTGCACCGGCGTCGGCCCCGCGTTGTAGGCCGCAGTCGCCAGCAGCGCACTGCCCTGAAATCGCTCCGCCTGCTGGGCGAGGTAGCGGCTCCCCAGCTGGATGTTGGTCTGCGGGTCGAGCAGGGTGCTGGTGCCTCGCCAGTTCACGCCCAGTTGGCGAGCCATCTGCTGGCCGGTAGCCGGAAGCAACTGCATCAGGCCCCAGGCATTGGCCCCGGAGCGCACATCGGGCTGTCAGGCGCTCTCGGCCCGGACCAGCGCCAGGGTCCACGCCGGGTCCAGTTGGTTGCGCGCGGCCTCCCGCTCCACGGTGTCCCGCTCGGCCAGCGGGAAGCGCAGGTCGTAGTGGCGCAGGTTGTCGCCGGAGGCCAGCGCAAACGCCACCCGGTCGTGCCAGCCCTGGGCGCTGGCCAGCAGCGCCAGCTGCAGGCGATCGCTTTCACCGAGGCTTCCCAGAGCGAAATCCCAGGCGCGGTTGGCCTCCACCCGCCGGCCGACCGCGTGCAGTTCGAGAGCTCGCGCCACATCCGTCTGGCCCCGGAGCGCCGCGACGCGCGCGGGGTCGGGCGTGATGTCCTTCGGGCAGATGGTGTAGGGCGCGTCCAGCCGGTCGGCGGCGAGAAAGCCGTGAAAGCTCGCTTCCGTGGCGAGGAGGGCGTAGGCGTCGCGGGCCTCCGCCGCCCGCTCTACCCCGGCCAGTGCCCGGGCCCGCCAGTAGCGGGGCCGGGACGTGGCGGCCAGGGGCGCCGGCAGGCCGTCTGCAACTTTCAGCACCGTCGCCCAGTCCTCGGTGGCCAGGGCTGCCCGGAGCTGCCAGTCCATCAGTTGTTCGGTCCGGCCCTCCGCAGGCACCTGCTCGAACCAGCGTTCCGCATCCGACCGGTACGCCACGGCGGAGTAGAGCGCGACGGACTGGAGGATTCTCGCCCGGTCATTCGTGGTGAAGCCGAAGCGCGGTGCCAGCGTCGACCAGTGCCCGATAGCACTCGCGACCTCCGCCCGGGCAAGGCGCTGCAAGGCCACCGCCACGGCCTCCCGGTAGAGCGGCTGATCGGGCCAGCTGGCAGCGGCCAGCAGTGTGGCCTCCGGGTCGGTCAGGGCCCGGGCGAGTCGCTCCCCGTCGGCGCGCTGCTCCTCGGGCAGCAGCCGGACGAGATAACCGACCAGCGCCGGATTGGCGGCGTCGACGGCGAGGCGCAGGCGTTGCCAGACCAGTGCGCTGGTGAGCCAGCCCCGGCTCTGCACGGTGGCCAGGGGTTTATCGCAGGCCTCGGGCAAGCTCTGACCCGTGGCCCAGAGGGTGGTCAGTTCGCCGCGAGCTGCGGTGTTGCGCTCGGTGGCCAGCAGGGCCCGCAGGCGCTGACAGCGGAGGAGCGTGGTGGTGGGCGCAGCGGCGTTATCGAAACCCAGAAAGCCGGGCCAGTCACCCCGGCGGGCAAGTTCCAGCAGGTACTCGCCCCGGAACTGGGTGCCGAGCTGGGTGGTGGCCTCCGCGCCCAGGAAGCGGCGGGCGGCGGCCGCATCCACCGTGGCGAGATCCCGCCGGAGGCGCGCGTAGTCCAGGTAGGGTGCCAGGACATAGCCCGCCAGCCTGCGGCGCTGCTCGTCGTACCGCTCCGGATCGGAGGTCAGCAGGGTGCTGGCCGCGAGAAACGCCTCGCGATCGGCAACGACGCGCTCCGCATCGGCGTGCAGGCTGGCCGCGGCCAGCAGGAGCAGGCCGACCAGGAGGAGCCTCCTGCGCGGCACAGTGGGTGAGGAGAGGGCCGACATCCGCATCAGTCTACGAGACCGGCGCTTGCGCTGTGCAGCTGATCCTGCCGCCTCTTCGACCTACAATCGGGACTCCATAAGGGGTAGCCCGTGGAAACCACAGCGCCAGCGCCGCCGCCGGAGGAACGCCCGTTCGTGGTGCCCGGCGCCACGCTGGCCTGGAGCATCGGTCAGGCCCAGGACTACGCCTACTTCAGCTTTGACGATGACGTGACCCTGGCGGCGGCAACGGCCGATCCCGTCGGCTCCGTCGGTGACCTGCCGGAGCGGGTCATCCTCGATGAGGTGTAGCGCGTTCCCGCGATTTTCACCGCGCTCAAGTCTGTTGTGTACCGCCGGGTGGGGAAGTACCAACATTGCTGCTCAAAAGACTGATCGCAATGACCACGCTTGCGGTCCAGGAAGGCGTCATGTCATCAGCTCCCCTGGCGTGCATGGTCAAGCCGCTTGCCGCAGTGGCTTTACGTTGGGAGGCGCCTTCTGGCTCACGATCCATAAATCGTGCTGCGCTTGCAGATTTATCCAGAACGCCGCCTCGGTCGCAAAGGCCGCGGCGAGCCGCATGGCCATTTCCGGCGTTACCGGCACGCGACCGTTGACGATTGCGGAAATGTGCTTGCGGCTGACGCCCATGGCATCCGCCGCTTGAGTAATCGTGACCTTCATCGGCTTGAGGTACATCTCGCGCAGGATCTCGCCGGGATGAGCCGGGCTGTGCATCGTCGCCTTAGTGATAATCGCCATAGTCCACCTCCACTGCGTGTCCGGCTTCGAAACGGAAGATCACGCGAAAATTCTCGTCCACGTTGACTGCGTAGCGTCCTGTCGGTTTCCCCTTGAGTGGGTGCAGCCGTAGGCCCGGGGCATTCATCTGCCCGGCATGCGTCGCGGCATTCAGCATGGTCATGATCAACCTCAGGCGCGCGGCGTGTTTCGGTTGGACCTTGCGGGTGCTGCCCGTACCGTGCAACTCCGCAAGACCCTTGTGCTTGAAGTTTCTGATCACGCAGTAGTGATTGTAACCAAAAAGGTTACGACAATGCAACCAATCAGGTTGCGTTATGTCCTTGCCCAGAAAAAATAGCCATCCCGGACCTAACCCGCCGGACAGGACCGATCTACCGCGCGGGCTGGGAAATCTGCGGCACCCGATCGGTGAGGTCCATGGAGAACCCGGCCTCATCGGTCAGCACCAAGCCCATATTGGTAGAGCGCAGGACGACGCGGGCCAGGTCGACGGCGGCGGGCAACTCGTAGGCCATGATCGTGCCGGAGGTCAGGGGCACGAACTTGATGCGTTCATCGGGCTTGCGGCCGAATTCTGCCCGGACCCGCTCTTTCACCCAGGCATGCCCCGCCACCTTCGCGATGCCATTCTCATAAGCCAGGACCCGCCCCACAAAGAACCGGGGCTGGTCCTCCTCGAACAGGCGGCGGTGGGCAATCAGCAGCTTGTCGCCGGGTTTGAGCATCGAGCTGAACCATGACCGGAAAGCCGAAGCTTAGCGCTTACAATCCCCGTCTGTCCCCTGCCAGTGAATGCCGCGACGAGCATGGCCGGTAAATCCTGGACGATCCTGAGTTTCGCCTTCCGCCCCTTCTTTCTGCTGGGCGCGCTGTTCGCTATGGTCGCGGTGCTGGCCTGGCTGACGGTATTACACGGTTCCGGCTTCGCCCCGGCGGTCACAGACCCCGTGGCCTGGCACGCCCACGAAATGCTGTTTGGCTTCGCTGGCGCGGCCATCGCGGGCTTTCTCCTGACTGCCGTCGCCACCTGGACCGGCCGCCCACCGGTAGCTGGGCCCCTGCTGGGTGCGTTGGTGGTCCTGTGGCTCGCCGGCCGCGTCGCCATGCTGCTGGGCCAGGCGCTGCCCACTGCGGTGGTGGCCAGTGCTGATCTGGCCTTTCCCATCCTCCTGGCGGCAATCGGGCTCCGGGAGATCGGCGGTGGCCGGAGCCGGCGCAACTATGGCATCGCGGCGGTCCTGGTGGCCTTCGCTACCCTCGACGGGATCTTTCACCTCGGCCGGTCGGGCTTCTGGCCCGGCGCAGACCGGGTCGCACTATTCCTGACGGCCCACGGGCTCCTCGTTCTCATCACCGTAGTTGGCGGGCGCATCATCCCCAGCTTCACCGGCAACTGGCTGAAACTCCACGGCCACTCGCCATTGCCCCGGACACGGCCCTGGGTGGAAGCGCTCCTGATTCCGCTGGTCATTCTGGCGGGAATTGCCGACAGCACCGGCTTGCCGGGCGGCACCGTTGCTGCCCTGTCCCTGACCTCGGCGGGGCTCCATGCGGTGCGCCTGTCGGGCTGGCGGGGGCAGGCCACCGGCGCCGAGCCCCTCGTGGCCATTCTTCACGTGGCCTACGCCTGGCTGCCGGTTGGCTACCTGCTGCTCGGCCTGACGGCCCTCGGGTTGCCGTTGCCGCGCTCTGCCGCCCTGCACGCGCTGACGATGGGGGGTATCGGGACAATGATTCTTGCGGTCAGCACGCGGGTGGCTCTTGGTCACACGGGGCGAGCCCTCAAGGCCGCGCCGCTCACGCTCGTGGCGTACGTTTTGCTCAGTGTGGCCGTGTTCGTCCGGATCCTGAGCCCGCTGGCGCCCGGGGCTTATCTCGCGCTCATCGACGCTGCCGCGGCGGGGTGGTGTGCCGCGTTTGGATTGTTCCTCGTGGTCTATTGGCCCATCCTCACCCAATCCCCGGTGAAGCCAGGAGCTCCCAATGCTTAGGTCATCTGCCAAAGTCGTACTCATCACCGGCGGCAGTTCCGGCATCGGCCGGGCCGCGGCCGTGGCCTTTGCCAAAACCGGCGCCCGGGTGGTCGTGGCGGCCCGCCGGCGCGCGGAGGGGGAGGCCACCCTGCGCCTGGTGGAGGCTGCCGGCAGCGAGGGCATTTTTGTCCCCGCGGATGTCCGCCACGCCGCGGAGGTGCGCGGCATGGTGGCTGCCTGCGTCGAGGTCTACGGCGGCCTGGACTATGCCTTCAACAACGCGGGCATCGAGGGCACCGCCTTCGTCAAGACGGCAGACTACGACGAGGAAACCTTCCGGGAGGTCATCGACGTGAATCTCACCGGGGTGTTCCTGGCCATGAAGTACGAGATTCCAGCACTGCTGGCCCGGGGTGGCGGCGCCATCGTCAACATGTCATCGGTCGCCGGGTTGATTGGCGGCGTGGTCGGTGCGGCCTATCACGCCAGCAAGCACGGTGTGATCGGGCTGACCAAGACTGCCGCTCTGGACTACGCCCGGGCGGGAATCCGCGTGAACGCCGTGTGTCCGGCGGTCATCACCACCGACATGGCTGCGAGACTTTTCTATCAGGATCCCGAGGTGGCGAAGCAGATCGTCGCGATGCACCCCATCGGGCGG
>JBBQJK010000041.1:0-10063 GCA_038325835.1 Gammaproteobacteria bacterium | reverse complement strand
TGTCGACTGCACGGCGCAAGGCCGGCAGTGGGTCGCTGCACGTCCGTGACTGACCGGTCGCTGCGGCCCGATCAGCCAGCGCCGAGTGCGCAGGCATCTTCAGCGATTCCCGGTCCCGGGTCTAACGACGCTGGTGGGACACCAGATAGCGCTCTCAGCATCGCCCATCGGTATAGCGGCGCCGTCCACATAAAGCATTCCCACCCAACAACAGACGAGCGCATCCAGCGCGTCCTCATACCGCTTGAGGGTGGATAGTTGGCGGACGTCTTCTGGTGGCAGAAGCACCAGCGGTAGCGTGCCCATTCGTAGAGGTCTTCCCGGGACAGGGTGAGATCGGGCTCGTGGGTCATGGGCGGTCTCCATGGCGATGTTAATATTGACGACTATCCGCCATTGGCGGACACTAGGTCGATGCTGCTAATCGTCGAAACGCCTCTGTTTACCAAACAGATCATGGCGCTGGCGACCGACGAGGAGTATCGAGCGCTGCAGGAGGTTCTGGTCGCTAATCCGGCCACGGGCGACCTGATTCCCAGTGGCGGCGGGATCCGCAAGGTGCGGATGGCGAGGCCCGGAACGGGCAAACGGGGTGGTGCCCGGGTGATCTACTACTGGCGTAAGGATAAAGGGACGATCTTCATGTTGGTCGCTTACGGAAAATCCGTAAAGACGAACCTGTCACCGGCCGAGATCAGCACGCTGCGTGAGCTCGTCAAGGCCTTGGGGCGTTAGAGCGCCCGGAGTTTGCAAGATGGACAAGAAGCTGTTTTCGGATCTGGTCACGAGTCTCAAGCAGGCAGGGCAGATTGCGCAGGGCGAGCGCAAGCCTTCGCGTGTTTACCGATTCTCCAAGTCGCGGGTGAAAGCCATCCGGACCCGCACCAAGCTGTCCCAATCGGAATTCGCGCTCCTCATGGGCGTCAGTGTAAAGACGCTTCAAAACTGGGAGCAGGCCAGGCGGCGGCCGCGGGGCCCCGCAGCTGCGTTGCTTCGCATCGTGGAGCGAGAACCGGAGATGGCTGTCCGCGCGCTGAATTCCTAACCTGGCGTTCGAAACGGGTCAACGAATCAGGAATTGTTGTGAACACCAAGCGCCTACCGAACATCCACCCGGGAGAAGTCCTGCGGGAGGAGTTTATGCAGCCCCTGGGCTTGAGTTCGTATCGGCTGGCGAAGGAACTGCATGTCACGCAGCCCCGAGTTCTGGATGAAACTGCAGCAGAGCTTTGAACTGGAGGAGGCGCAGCGGGTCGCCGGGACGAGCGTGAGGAAGATCCGGCCGCGGGAAGACGTGAAGGTCGGTCACGCCGCCAGGGGTTGAGCGATAGTTGGCCATTGCACTCATGGTGTGCTCTGCCTGAACAGCGCAATATCGCGGCGCAGATGCAAGACCCTGACCCGATCTGATCCGGTGCCCGCCTCGTGATGTGGCTACGTGCTTGCGGCTGATGCGGCCGCTCCGCCGGCCGACCGGCGCCGTACCTTGACGGCCACTTCGACACGATGACCCAGGCGGTTCATGACCGTCATGAGCCGGTCGACGGTGAAGCGGTCAAGATCTGCGTTGCGGATTCTGGAAAAGTCGGCGGCGGCGATGCGCGTGCGCGCATGAGCTTCTCGCACACTCAGGCCTTGCTTATCCAACGTCTTGATGATTTCAGCGGCGAGGATAGCCTTTAGCTGCAGTACGTCGGCATTCGGCAGGTCAAAATCCCGGTAGACGTTACCGCTGCCCCGGACGACCTCCAATCGTTCGCTCTTCATTACAATAGCTCCTTAAGCCGCTTCAGCCGATCCTTGATGAGGTCAATTTCATGTTTTGGGTCCGGATGCCCTGGGTGGATTTCTTCTGGAAGGCGTGGACCACCCAGATGTCTGCCCCGAGGTCTGGTTACCCCGTCTGAGGGAATGCCATGTGGCCCTTGATTGAATCCAGGCGTTTGGAGGTTGAAGCGGCCTGCCGCTGGCGGGCGGTTGCGCGCCTGGAATTGTTCGGCTCGGCCGCCCGGTGGATCTCGTCGTGCCCCGTGCCGTTCGCAATCCCTACGTCCGCGAGGCCCCTCTACAGGTTTGACTGATTCGCTGCACTCAGAGACAGATTCCCTGCGTCTCTGGTCTAAGTTCCCTGCTCAATGGCCCAGGGAAATACTGCATCAAATGGCATCGGCCCAGGTTCGAGGCCGCATTGTGTAACCCTTAGAGTGGGGGTTTTCCCCCGGAATTCCCTGCACTTTTCCTGTGCATCAGGGAAGTCGGGGGTGAGCCGCAGCTGGTCCGTACTCCGTCCACCAGCGCGGAGTTCTGGCTGAACCTTCAGAAGCCCTATGAGTTGCACCTGGCTGAGGCCAAGGCCGGACCTGCATTTAAGGCGCTGCCAGCTCCACGTCCGCCGGTCCATTAGCCAGCTCCGTCCGGCAGTCCGCTTGATGGCCGAATGGTTTGTTCTGAATTAGCAAGTTTACAAGAATCTTGTAAAGTAGCTAATCTACCTATAACCTTCGCCGATGGACCCGGTACGTAACCCTTATGCGCCTGGCGCCGGCACGCCGCCCCCCGAGCTCGCCGGCCGCGACCAGCTCCGCGAAACGGTGCGCGTCGCTCTGGAGCGGGTGCGCCTGGGCCTGCCCACAAAAAGCATCCTTATGGTGGGGCTGCGGGGTGTCGGCAAGACCGTATTGCTCGACCGCATGCGCGACGATGCGGAAGCTATCGGCCTGCAGACAGTCCGCATCGAAGCTCCCGAGGGGCGCTCACTGCCGGCGATGCTCGCACCGCAGCTGCGACAGGCGCTGCTGCGGCTATCCCGAACGGACAAGGCGAAGGATATGGCGGAGCGGGCCCTGCGCGGACTGGCGGGCTTCGCCAAGGCCCTGAAGTTCAAGTATGAGGACATCGAGGTTGGTTTCGACTTCGAGCCGGAGCCGGGGCTGGCCGATAACGGGGATCTTGAGCACGACCTGCAGGCGCTGCTCGAAGCCGTCGGTACCGCAGCCAAGGCTGCGGGAACGGCGCTCGTCCTGTTCGTGGATGAACTCCAGTATGTAGAAGAGGACCAACTCGCGGCGCTGATCACCGCGTTGCACCGCACGGCGCAACGTCGGCTGCCGGTGGTTCTGGTGGGTGCCGGCCTGCCGCAACTCCGTGGCCAGATGGGTCGCGCCAAGTCCTACGCTGAGCGGCTGTTCGATTTCCCGGAAATCGGGCCACTGCCCGAAGTTGCGGCCCGGACGGCAATTGCCAAGCCGGCGGAAGATAACGGTGTCACCGTGGCCGAGGACGCCATGGCCAGCATCCTGCGCCAGACGAGGGGCTATCCCTATTTTCTCCAGGAGTGGGGCAAGCATGCCTGGGACACAGCCACGGCTTCACCGATTTCAGGAGACGATGTCCGGCGCGCATCGCAATCCGCGATAGCGGCTCTCGACGAGAGTTTCTTCCGGGTGCGGTTCGATCGCCTGACGCCGCTCGAAAAGCGCTATCTCCGCGCCATGGCAGAACTGGGCCCGGGTCCCCACCGCTCCGGTGATATCGCTGTTCAGCTTGGTCGGGCGGTGACGTCGCTCGGGCCAACCCGTAGCCAGCTCATTGCGAAGGGGATGATCTGGAGCCCCAATCACGGCGACACCGCGTTTACGGTTCCGCTCTTCGACGAGTTCATGCGCCGGATCATGCCGGGAACCGATTGGCAGGACGGCTAGCGCCGTCGGTCTTCATTCGTCGCTCTCGTCCTCTTCCACCCCTTCAACATTGCCTTCGTAATTGCCAAGGCCGTCGTAGCGGCGATAACCCTCGCCGTCGCTTCGGGGAACGACAGTCCCTTCGAAGTTGCCTTTTGAGTCGTACAAGCGGAGTCCACCGCCAGGCGTGACCGTATAGGTGCCTTCGAAGTTGCCCTTCGAGTCATACCGGCGACCGTTATCCGTGGCGGAGGCTGCGCCAGCCAGGAGCAGGAGCGCCATCAGTGTCATCAGATTTTTCATTAGGACCTCCGCAAGCTCTCCAAGCGTCCCGCATCACCAAAAAGCCAGGATTTTGTCACTGGCATCTTCGCAATCTTGAGTCTACTTTAAAGACTGACTGGACCGGCATCGGTCCCGGCAAAATGAAGAGCCTCCGTCTCCTGCCGGTGGTCGAGGGCGAAACGCGAAAGCGTGATTGAGACGGCGCTGCAATTCCCCATCATGTCGCCGGAAATGCGGCTGTCTGATCGGGCAGGTGCTTGGTAACGTGCCGTGACATGTCAGGGTTGCGGCCACCACGAGGCACTCTATGGACTACCTCTACTCGCTGTATGATGCCCTCGTCAGCATCAACGTCCCGAACGACAAGGCCAGACTTATCCAATATTAGGGCAGTCGTTGATGCGATGGAGCGGGACATGGCCACAACAATCGCCACGAAATCTGATTTGCAACTTCTCCGGTCCGAGCTCCACCAGGAGTGCGCGCTCATCCGCCAGGATATGGAGATCATGGCCACGACGATCTCCAGCAATATCACCCTGCGCACAGGTTCCATGCTGGTGGTGGCCATGGGCCTGCTCTTCGCGGCCCTCAAGCTGACCTGAACGCATCCCCCATTTACGGAGAGAACAGACCATGGCCTTATCGATGTATCAGGCGTCCGTGCCCATTTATATAAATATGTTGAACGGCTTGGCCACTTGCCTGAAGAAAGCCGCTGCCCACTATGCGGAAAACAAGTGGGACGAGACGAGCCTGCTCACTTACCGGATATATCCGGATATGTTTCCCTTGGCGAAGCAGGTGCAGGAGGCCACCAACCACGCGCGTAACGTAGTTGTTTTGGCAGGGCAGGAGCCGCCGAAGGTCGAGGAAAACGAGAAGAGCCTGGCCCAACTCATTACGCGCGTCGAGCAGACCGTGGCGTTTATGCAGACTGTGAAGCCGGCGCAGATCGACGGCTCGGAAGAAAAAACAATTACCCGCACGCGCCGCGATGTCTCAGTGGACTATAGCGGCCTGCAGTTTTTGCTCCATCGCTCAATGCCGAACTTTTGTTTCCACTGCACCACGGCGTACAACATCCTGCGTCACAATGGCGTGGCGGTCGGGAAGCGTGATTATTTAGGGCCCAACTGACCGTGTATGCATGTCTGCACCGCAATCGAGTAGATTGACAGGCCGTCACCTAAGCTGCGCCCGCCACGATCAGGTTCCCGCCACGCTGAATCCCTGCCCTAACAGAATTGTCACGGTCGATCCTGCCGGAAGGTCCAGCTCGGTGCCGGTGTTCTTCGCAACCACGGCGCCCGCTGCGCCGCCGAGCAAACTGCCGAGCACGGTGCCTTTCCCGCTCTTGATCTTGTGACCGATGACCGCGCCGACCGCGCCGCCACCCAGGATCTTCGCCGTGTCCTGGCCCTTCTCGCTCTGGCCTTGCTGGCTGTACGCCGCGGTGATCGGAGTCTGCTGCCCGTCACTGAGTTCCAGATGATCCAGGCTCAGGGCAAGCGTGGGGGTGGCGCCTACGGACTTGCTGCCGGAAATCACCTGGGTGACCGTACCGGTGAGGCGAGCCCCGGCGGGCGCCACGCGATGGCCGTCCACCATGAGGTCCGAAACCAGGCGCGACTCGAAGGTATCGCCCGGATTCGCGGTCCTGGTCGAGAGGTCCGTCAGGAGCGCAACCGTCAGTGCCGTGCCCGCCGGGACCTGGACCGCAGGGGGTAGCTGCACCGGAGCAACGGCCGCTGGTTGAGCCGTGGCGACCCGCGGGGTTGCTTTTTTTACCGCCGCGGCTTTCGCGGCTGCGGCTTTGCGACTGGCTGCGGCCTTCTCCGCGCTTAACCGTTCCCGTTCGGCGGTGTCCGCCGCGGCCTGCTGCCGCGCGCTTTCCTCCTGCTCCTTCGCGGCGACTGCCTGTTCGCGCTGTTCCAGCTCCCTGGCGCGAGCCTCGAGCTCGGTGGCGCGGGTCGTGTCAGCGGCAGTCGACGTGTCGGCCACCGAGGTTGGGGCCCCCTGTGTTCCGCTGCCACCGTTGCAACCGGCCGCTGCCAGTGCCAGCACCACGCACGCGGAGGTCAGGCCGGCGCTCAGGCCGGCGCTCAGTCCGGCGCTTAGGGCCGTCGGTTTCGGCAATGTTTGCTGGGACACGGGTCTCTCCTCGGGGGAACCTTGGCCGATCATTCTCGGCCTCGCGGAAATACTATTTCGGCGGGCATTAACCCTGCACGAACGGCATGAAGCGCGAACGCCAGGCGTCGGGCACACTCAAACTCGAGCGGGTGCATGGCACAGGCGACCGGTTCCATCCTTGGGCTTCGCGGCAAGCGGCACCACTCTGAATCCCGAGGTTATGCCCGGTTTGTCCGGCTGCCCCGTCAGCAAGGTCCCGGTATCGTGGCGTAACGTTAACGGCCACACGACCTGCGAGGCTCTCCGTGGACTATCTCTACTCGCTGTATGATGCCCTCGTCAGCATCAACGTCCCGAACGACAAGGCTCGGGCCGTCGTCGATGCGATGGAGCGGGACATGGGCACCACCCTCGCGACCAAGGCGGACATGGACAACCTGCGCGTGGCCACCAAGGCTGATCTGGACAACCTGCGCGTGGCCACCAAGGCCGACCTGCAGAGCTTGAGCCAGACCACCAAGGCTGATCTTGAAACCGTTCGTCTGGCTATGAAGGCCGACCTCCAGAGCTTGAGCCAGACCACCAAGGCTGATCTTGAAACCGTTCGTCTTGCCATGAAGGCCGACCTGGAAAGCTTGCGCCAGACCACAACGGCCGATATTGAGAACCTGCGCCTGACCACGAAGGCCGAACTGCAGTTTCTGCGGCTTGAGATGGCCACCAAGTCGGATCTCGCGGAGGTGCGCCAGGAATGCGCGGTGATCAGGAAGGACATCGAGATCCTGTCCGGGAAGATGGCTGCGTTGGCCAAGGACATCACCGTGCGCCTCGGCTCTACGATGCTCGCGCTGGTCATGCTGCTGTTTACGGCGCTGAAGCTGACCTGAGACCCCGTCCACTGCCGATGCTGGCGCACCTGCCGAAGTCCGCCCAGCCACCGGTCGAGATTGCCGCAACTTGATGCGGACACGCGGCGCCAGTTTGATCAGGTGTACGAGGCCATTCTGGGTCTGATGGCGACGTCGCTGCAGGCTGACCTCACCCCTTGCGTATAAAGTAGCGTCCATGCGCTCCATCGCCGACCTCATCCACCGGTCGCTCCGGCTCCCCGTCTTCCTGCCCCTGCTGACGCTGGCCCTCCTGGCCGCTGCTGAGCTTCACCGCCATGATGTTCGTCGCCGGCAGGGACTGTTCACGTTCATCGTCGTCGCCGGCTACGCGGCCGTGCTGATGGACTGGGGCGAGAACCTGGTCTGCGGCGCCGTGCTGTTGTCGGCTGTGGGTCTTAGAGTCCTGCAGTCCCCGCCATGAACTACTCCAGCGGCCACTGGCATGCGGTGCTGAGTTCGGACGAACTCCGCCGTCGCCCCGTGGCCAGGACCCGCTTTGGCGAGCGCCTGGTGTTCTGGCGCGACAGCAGCGGCAGGCCCGTGTGCCTGGAGGATCGCTGCGCCCATCGCGGCGCGGCCTTGAGTTTAGGCAGCGTACGGGACGGGCAGATCGTCTGCCCCTTTCATGGCCTCTGCTACGACGCCACAGGCCGGTGCGTGAAGGTGCCGGTGGAAGGCGACCGGAAAATCCCGGAGTCGCTCAAGGTCGCGGCGTACCCGGTGGCGGAGGGCGACGGCCTGGTGTGGCTGTGGCGCGGACCGGCGGTGGACCCGGAAGCTCTGCCGCTGTTGCCTGCCTTGCCGCGGCTCGCGCTGGTGGCGGGCCTGGCCCACGGCGAAACCACCTGGACCTGGAAAGGCCATTATTCCCGGTGTATCGAGGGCGTGATCGACTACAGCCACCTGCCTTTCGTGCACCCAAACACCATCGGCCGGCTGACCCGCAACCCCGAGTGTTCTGTTGCCGTGGAGTCCATCGCCGACGGCTTCCGGGCCTGGCGCATTGTGGAGCCGCCGGACCGGCAGTTTATCGAGCTGATCTTTCCCAACGTCTGGCTGAACCGCATCGGTCCCGGCTACGTGCTGGCGGCGATTTTTGCGCCGGTGGATGACACTCACACTGAAGTGTATGTGCGTTGGTACTACCCAACCGCGCTGCGCTTCCTCCGGCCGCTGCTGAACGTGCTCGGCCTGGTCTCCCAATGGGTCGTGTTCCATGACGACCTGCCCATCCTGGCCTCCCAGCGCCCCGTCAATGTGGACGACGCGGATGCGGACCGGCTGCTGCCGAGCGACGCGGCGCTGATCGAGTACCGGAAGATGCGGCGGCGGTTGCGGGAAGAGTTGAGGAGCAACGCTGACCTGACGCCCTGATGCAGTGCCTTAGGGCACAAACAAGTCACACGCCTTGCTCATCATCGCGCCCGCCGCCCCACTGCTGGCGTCGCCTGCCGCGGTGGCCAGCGGATGCCACAGGGCTTCGTCCGGTTGCTTGCAGTGGAACACGCAGGTGCCGGCCAGGGGCAACTGCTCTGGCCGCTCCCGGCAACTGGCGTCGCTGAAGATCCCACCGGCGCCGGCATAGCGGTTTGCCGCTGCCTTCAGTGCCTCCGGGGAGGCATGGCGCTTGCCGCATTCCTGGCGAGCCGACTCGAGTTTCCATTCGGGTCCGCTGTAATCCTGGCAGTAGCGAGCATTGGCCGGCGCGAAATAGAACACGCAACTGCCGGCGGTGGAGGTCATGGAGGAGGGTGCGTCGCACACCGGCGCAGCGCTCGGGAACAGCGCTGCCTCCCGGGTGAGGGCGCCGACCCGCATCCAGTGCTGCAGGGCTGCGAGCGTGATCAGTTTGCAGTGGTGCGTGCCCTGGAAGAACTGCCGTTCTGTCCGGCTCCAGGGCACCACCACCGCCGGCGCGCGAATCTCCAGATAGCCCGGATCAGTGCCGGTGCCGGCAGTCGCGGTGATGTACTTCTCCACGGCTACGGGCAGCCACTCGGCGCCCGTGCTGGTGTAGTGGTCGGCGCCAAAGCGCAGGGGCCGGCCCGTGGCGGCGTAGCGCTGGCGCTCGTCGGGGGACAGGCTCTCCAGCGCCAGGCGGTAGGTGTGCTCGTTCACGTCCCGGCAGCTGCGCCCGGGTCCCGCCAGCGCCAGCCCGAGCACGTCGTTGACCCGCTCGCGGTCGACGAGCTTGCAGGCCACGTGGGTGGTCAGGGCCTTGCCGTCGGCCTGGACGCTGCCGGAGGTTGTCGCGATGACCACGGTGCGCGTGGCGGCGTCCACGTCCATCTGGATGGTGTGAAAGCCGTTACTCACGCCCCGGAGCACGCTGATGGTAAAGGGCGCAGGGTCCGCACCGTCGGCGTTCACGAGCATCCGCTGAGCCAGTGCGCACAGCTGTTCGTCGTAGGCCGCGGGCGCCACCGCCGTGGCGCTGGTCGGAGCAGCGGCGCTGGTCGGAGCAGCGGCGCCGGTCAGCACCGAGGTGCCAAGCAACAGGCAGCAGGACAGACGCATGGGCGATCCCCGGTTATGGGCTGGGCCTACGATAACCCCAGTTGAGCCCCGGAGCACCCGGCCCGTCCGGCTCCGCATTGTGTGATCTGGGTGCCGCGCCCGGCCGGGATTCTTGCGCAGAATCCGGGCATCAACTGCAGGGGTACGTGCCATCAATCCGGAACCGCGGGTAGCCCTGGGCATCCCAGGGAACGTCAGCGTCCCTGCGGAGTGGCCGCTGGCCCTCTGCGGCGCCCTGCTGGGTGCGGCTGCCGTACTGGCGTTCTACTCCGGGGGCTTCAGCAGTCTGCTTGCTGTGCTGTCCTCCACGGAGGCCTACCGCTTCCTGCTGCTGGTGCCCGTCCTGTCGCTCTATTTCGTCTGGCTGCGGCTGCCGGAGCTCCGGCGCCTCCGCCCGACGCCGTCGGCTCTAGGTGTGCTCTACGGGCTCCCCTTCAGCGGCCTGTGGCTGTTCGCCCAGGCGACACAATTCTCGATCGGCAGCCAGGTCGCTGCGGTGGGCATGTTGCAGGCGGTGTGCCTGACGATGCTGGGTTGGCAGGTCTGCCGCCGCTT
>JBBQJK010000040.1:0-10085 GCA_038325835.1 Gammaproteobacteria bacterium | reverse complement strand
AATGGGTTTGGCCGTCATCCGCCAAGGCAATCTCGCCTGCGGCGTTGAGTGCCTTGCCGTCGAGTTCCACGCGCGTTACACCGTGACAGACATGGCCTGGATTTTCGACCGTGATTACGTAACGGGTGATGGCGTATTGCCCTCCGCACCGCTGATAGGTGAGCTGGAAGCCGGGCCAGGATTTCGGGATGCACGGATCGATTCGCAGCCGATCGCCGCGCAATTGGAAGCCGAGCACGGCTTCGAGACCGGCGCGATACGACCATCCGGCAGAGCCGGTGTACCAGGTCCAGCCACCGCGGCCGATGTGCGGCGCGACGGAGTAGACGTCGGCGCAGGCGGCGTACGGTTCCACCTTGTAGCGTGCCACCGCTTCGGCACTGTCGCTGTGGTGGATCGGGTTGAGCACAGCACCAACAGCTGTTTGGGCATTTCATGTATCAGCGGGTGTCTCCGGCTCCACCGCCAGAGTGTCGCTGACGATTGCCTGCGCTTCCGTCAGGATGCGGCGTAGATGATCCGCTCCCCGGAAGCTCTCCGCATAAATCTTGTAGATATCTTCGGTGCCCGAAGGCCGCGCGGCAAACCAGCCGTGGTCGGCAATCACCTTCAAACCACCGATGGCGGCGCCGTTGCCCGGCGCTTGCGTGAGAATATTGTGAATCTTCTCGCCGGCCAATTCTTTAGACGGCACTTGCGCTGGCGTGAGCTTCGACAGCAGCGCCTTCTCCGCGGGTGTTGCGGGCGCGTCGACCCGTTCGAATGCCGGCTCGCCGAACTTGCGCGCCAGGTCGGCATAGATCTCGCCCGGATCGCGTTCCATGCGTGCCGTGATTTCCGCGGCTAGCAGCGATGGAATCATGCCGTCTTTGTCCGTCGTCCACACGCTGCCGTCTGTGCGCAAAAAAGACGCGCCGGCGCTCTCTTCACCGCCGAAACCGAGCGACCCGTCGAGCAAGCCGTCCACGAACCACTTGAACCCGACCGGAACTTCATAAAGCCGGCGGCCCAGGCTGGCGGCGACGCGATCGATCATGGCGCTGCTCACGACGGTCTTGCCGATGGCGGCATCTTTGCGCCACTGCGGCCGGTGTTGAATAAGGTAATGGATCGCCACGGCGAGATAATTATTGGGCGGCATTAGACCGCGGCTCCGCGTAACGATTCCGTGGCGGTCGTGATCGGTGTCGCAGGCGAACGCAACGTTGAAACGATCTTTCAACCCGATCAGGCTTTGCATCGCATACGGCGACGACGGATCCATGCGAATGCGCCCATCCCAATCGACCGTCATGAAGCGGAACGTCGGATCCACGGCCTCGTTGATCACCATCAGGTCCAGACGATATCGCTCCGCGATCGCGCCCCAATAATGCACGCCGGCGCCCCCGAGTGGATCTACGCCACTTTGGATGTTCGCGCCTCGAATGGAATCCATATCGATCACATTGGCGAGGTCGTTCACATAAGCGTTGAGATAATCGTGGCGGTGGGTCGTGGCGGCGCGAAGCGCCTGGCCGTACGCTATGCGCTTTACGTTCTTCAGGTCGTTGTCGAGAAGCTTGTTCGCCTGTGCTTCGATCCAGCCGGTGACGTCTTTGTCGGCCGGCCCGCCGTTCGGCGGGTTGTATTTGAACCCGCCGTTGTCGGGCGGATTGTGCGACGGCGTGATGACGATGCCGTCGGCCAGTCCGCTATCGCGCCCGCGGTTGTAAGTGAGGATCGCGAGAGAAATTGCAGGAGTCGGCGTGTATTCGTCGTTGTCGGCAAGCATGACGTTCACGCCGTTGGCCGCCAACACTTCAAGCGCGCTGGCGCCGGCCGGCTCAGAAAGCGCGTGCGTGTCGATACCTAGAAACAGCGGGCCATCGATTCCCCGCTGCTTTCGATAACCGCAAATGGCCTGACTGATGGCGAGGACGTGCCATTCGTTGAAGGTTTTGTCGAACGAGGAACCGCGATGCCCCGAGGTGCCAAACGCCACCCGTTGCCCAGGGACCGACGCATCTGGAACCTCCGCATAGTAGGCCATGACAAGTTTGGCAACGTTGACCAGCATCGATGGTTCGGCCGGTTTTCCCGCCAGAGGATCTATTTTCATTGGCGGCTTTTTTTCGCTGTCATCTTCCCCATCGCCCACCTCGCTTCAGTAGTGTTACGCATTGCGACTCTATGACTATTCATCCTACTCAGCAGCTGGCGGTAGTCCTCTCGTTTCTGTCTCGATTGTTCCAAAGTAGGTACAAGTACCTAACTCCGCAGCTGCCATGGCAGCAGAAGAACTCATGCTGGTTCGCCACCAGCACGTCGCGCGCCGAAAACCAGGTGCCCGTATCAACCACGAGATATGCACTTACCCACTTCTGATCGTCGAAGTAGGCCTGCGTCACAATGCCCGATGTCGCCGTTGGTCGCCCTAATTCTGGAACCGCTGAGGTGGCTACACTTGTTCAGCATACCCCTCTCCTTTGGTGTTGAAAGGTCAGCAACATGGAGCCCTAGGACGATTCTGTAATTAGTACACCCGACCGTATTGCCCATGGTCCGGTGCCATGGACTGCAAAGTCGGTAAACAACATAGTGACAATAGCGACGCCCGTCGGCTCACTGCGTTCGCGCGCGCACAGACGGGGGCCCGTTGTGGCGGTGAGACTTTGGCTTAGGGTTCAACATGTACATAGCGGTGCACGACCACCTCCAACGCGGTACCGACACGTTGCAACATTCGGCGACGCAGGAAACACGCGCCATGGTAGTCGGCGGTTTTATCGCGCTGGGCGCTGGACTCTTCAGCAGCGGCATTCCCACAGACAGCATCATGGAATACGAGACAAAGATCACAGCCGACATATTCGTCTTCTCCGCGCACGGCTCGCCAGACTACGGGAGCACAACCACGAGAACCGGCGCGACGACGCGGCATCAGGAAATAAAAGAGCATGTCTGCTGCACTTAGTGCGCCATTTCAAGGCCGAGACCGCAGATCAGGCAGCGACGGGACTGCTACGACGGAGTCCGCGTCAGCGCAGCGGCTACAGCCCACTTCGCTCCGCGGCGGAGAAACATCGATCGGCCCTTGGCGCCGTACCACTCCCATAAGACGACCAGTTGTTGAGGATACCTTCCGGCCACCCTGGTGGCTGCGCGACCCTCATCTTCAGTCGATATTGCCGTCCTTGCCGCCGCGGCGGCTGGCGGTTGAACGTCGCGCCATCGCACTACGGGAGTCTGCAAAGGAAGTGATTCTGGATTGCGGCGCTGGTGTTCGACTACAGTGTTTTCACTCCAGCCCTGCGTTTCTCGGGAGTGCCACCGGCGAAAGCGTCGTCGTGCTGCTGCACGGTTGGGAGGGCAGCGCGGAGTCCGTCTGCGTGCTCTCAATTGCTTACCAGCTGCTCGACGCTGGCTACGACGTGGTGCGCCTCAATCTGCGCGACCATGGTGCGACACATCATCTCAATCGCGATCTGTTTCACTCCTGTCGGCTGGCAGAAGTAGTCGGTGCCGTGCTCGCGGTTCAATCGCGGTTCCCAACGCAACGCTTGTTGCTGGGAGGATTCTCGATGGGCGGCAACTTCATGCTGCGCGTGGCCGCCGAGGCACCGAGAGCGGGGATCAGACTGGCGGGGGTGGTAGCGGTGTCGCCGCTACTCGATCCAGCCCACACACTGCGTAAGATGGATCAGGGGTTCGCGCTCTACGAGCGCTACTTCCTGGGGAATTGGCACCGCTCGTTGCTCAAGAAGCAACGGGCGTGGCCCGATGTCTACGATTTTTCGACAGGGCATCTGCGTAGTTCTGTCAGCGCGATGAGCGAGGAGCTGCTTCGCTACACCGAGTATACCGATCTGCCCAGCTACCTGGCGGGGTATGCGATCACCGGCGAGCGGCTGGCGGAATTACAGATCCCCTGCACAATTATCACTGCACGCGACGATCCGATGATTCCACCCGGCGACCTGGAACGGCTGGCGCTATCGCCGCAGCTGGAAATTATCGTGACCGAGCGTGGCGGACATTGCGGGTTCGTCGAACGCCTGTACAAACCAAGTTGGGCGGATCGGAAGATGTTGGCGGCGTTTAAGCGGCAAACTGGCGAAGAAGTGCTCCTACAACCCCGGAGGCTTGCGGCGAGCGGGACTTGACGGGGGTTGGTTAGGACTGCTCACCGCATGGTCACGGTGAAACATGCTGATGGGAAAAGACTGCGTTGATATCGCCGGGTGTGCGAGAGCGCCGGATCTGCACTCGAATAAGGTACTGCCCATCGACCGGAAAATCGAAGTAGTTCCCATACGTCACGGTTCCTGCAACCTGCATGGGCTCGAGTTTCCTGGTGGATCCGGACAGGGCGACTTCCGAAAGCCCCACCTTCACGTCGGCGTCTGATATGCGCGCGCCGGTCTGGCTGTCAAACAGGGCGACGACGACGTGATAGCGCCGCGTTCCTGGCGACGGGCCGCCGTGCATATCGCGCTCCACGTGCTCGGGTGGGTGCCCTTGAATAATTTCAGAGGGAACAACACCAACATAAATGGCGACCCCATCGATCACCTGCGATGCACCGTCCACAGCCAGGGATTTCGGATGCTCATCGCCGGAGCAAGACACTACTGCAAGAAGACAGGCGAGACCTGCCGCGCCGGCACCCAGGGTGCTTCGGCACCTGCCGGTCCGGGCAACTGCTCGACGATCGGAACTGGTTGAAGTTCTCATGTTTCCTCCCTGTCACCCGAATGAAAGGTCTCGGACAGCTGTTTTGGCGGCCCGATAAAGTGCCAGCGTGCCGAAGACCGTCGCAACGGTTTGTTGCTGCGAGACGTTGGCAAAGCCGGCCTCCTCAAACAGCGCGATGAGCCTGCCCTGTACGTTATCCCGGGTATTCTCGAAACCATCCAGCAACTTAATCGCAACAGACGCACCGCGGGAGAACACGCCACCCGCACGACCCCAGTCGGCGACATGCAATTCTCCACCGGGACGGATCACTCGATACAGCTCCTGCGCGACGCGCCGCTTCTCTGACCAGGTCAGATGGTGGAAAAACAGGCTGGACACCGCGCGATGGAAGTGTGCGTCCGGGTAGGGCAAGCGGCTGGCGAGGCCCTGCTCGAACGTTATCGAGACCTGCGCCCTTGTGGCCTTCCGTGCGGCGATGTCGAGAATATCCGGATCTGCATCGAACCCGGAGAGACTGACCTCCGGGCACCGTTGCTTGATCCAGACTGCCAGGGTCCCGGTCCCGCAGGCGACGTCCAAAACCTGCTGCCCTGGCCGGACATCGGCCTGCTTGATCAACGCGACTTTGACCGTGCGCTCGCGCGTTGTCGCGCGCACCACCGCATCGTACGCCGGTGTCAGCCAGTGAAACCCGAGGGCGGGGACAAAGTTGGACACAGAGCTCTCCTCAGCCCCGAAACACCGCCAGCCCCGCCAGCGACCGGAACGGCGCGGTGAAGCCCACATCCATCTGCTGCACAATCTTCTCGTCTTTCAGGTCAATCCGTGCCGCCACCCCCGTCCAGACGTTGGCCGCCAGCGCATAGCGCGGATCCGCGTCCGGCGTGACCTGGGCCCAGCCGTAACCCGGCAGCCGGATGTGCTGCAGCATCTTGCCAGCCTCGTCGTAGACGGCGAGCCCATCGGCCACGGTGCACAGCAGCCGGCCGTCCGGCAGATAAGCCACCGCGATGAACCAGCGTTTGTCGGTCCGGTCGTAGGGATCTGCGTCGGGGAAACCCGCCAGATCCGGCATCTGCTTTCCCGCACGAACGTCGTAGCGCATGAGACGCCGCGCCGTTTCAGTGGTGTACGTAATGAAGTCGCCGGAGGGATGCAGGGTAGAGTGCGTGACCCCCTTGAAGCGGGTCGGCTCGGGCGCGTTCTCGGCGGGAAAGTCCTGCAGCACGGTCTTCAGGTCGGGGCTGTACTTGTAAATATGGCCGACGCCGAGCGTACCGTCCGCCAGCAGCTTTGCCGTCGTGCCCTTCCAGATTTCCTTGCCGATGAGGTACTCGCCAAAGTAGTGGTTGCCGTCCCGATCCCAGTTCACACTGCCGAAGGACCGGCCCGAATCCCAGGGCTCCAGTTCCTTCGCGTCCGGAGTGGCACGGACCGTGATGTGGTCGTGGCAATCGAAGCCCCACAGCGTGCCATCGGGCCCGACCTGGCAACCAACGATAAAGTAACGGGTGCCGGTGGTATACCAGGTGCCCTTGGCGACCCAGTTCCTGTCGAACTGCAAAATGCGGCCCTCCCCCATGTGGTCATCTGTGGGGTTGTTGAGGTAGGTACAACCGAGAAAGATATCGCCTTTGGCGAAGGGCTTGAGCGTCGAGGTTTTCTTCATCGGGGTCCCAACTGCGGTCATGTGGATAGCTTCCCTTGGATGGTCATGCGGTGGACGGGGGTGCTCATGCACAGTGTGGCCGGTATCAGGGATGTCAAGCCCTACAGGAAAGCGCCGTCTGAGCGATCCAGCACACGCCCCCTGTGGCGTCGTGACGCTGCGAAAAGGCCTCCTCGACCTGCACGGGGTCGCCATCGAAGTCCACAGCGCCCCGGGTACGGGTACGCGTTTCCGCTTTACTCTAACGTCAACCTCAACGTGAAACCAGGCAGTCATTCAACCGCACCGCGATAGTTTCGCGAACAGTCGTTGCTAGTGTGCCCCCTGCCATGCCCAGGAAATTCCCGGACTTACTCACCGCAGTTGACCGACGGACCTTTCTGGCGAAGGGGCTCGCGCTCGGCGGGGTCGCGGCGTTCGCGTCACTCGTGCCCCGCTGGGCGCGGTCAGGTACGCCCGGACTGCCGGCAGCCATGCCGACGCTGTCCGGGGAACAGGTCAATCTCACCATCGGGCGCTCGCCATTCACGGTGGGTGGCCGAACGGGCTCGGCGGTAACGATTAACGGCACCCTGCCAGCGCCCCTCATCCGCCTCCGGGAAGGCCAGAACGTCCGGATCGCCGTCACCAACACCCTTAACGAAGACACCTCGATCCACTGGCACGGCGTCCTCCTGCCGTTTCAGATGGATGGCGTTCCGGGGGTGAGCTTTCCCGGTATTCCGCCGGCGCAGACGTTCGTTTACGAATTCCCGATCCGCCACTCCGGGACCTTCTGGTATCACAGCCACTCCGGTCTTCAGGAGCAGCTCGGGCATTACGGCCCCCTCGTCCTCGATCCGGCGGGTGCCGACCCCGTGCTGTACGACCGCGAACATGTGGTCGTGTTGTCGGACTGGAGCTTCATGGATCCTCACGGGATGTTCGCGAAGCTCAAGAAGAATGCCGGCTACTTCAACCGTCAGCAGCACACGCTCGCCGGCCTGGTTGGCAAGCAGGGCCCCGAGGAGGCGATGTCGCTCGAGGACCGGCGGATGTGGGCCAGGATGCGGATGGACCCCACCGACATCGCGGACATCACCGGCTCAACCTACACCTACCTCATCAACGGTCATGGACCCGGTGAGAACTGGACCGGGCTGTTCCGGCCTGGCGAGCGCGTGCGCCTGCGCTTCATCAACGCCTCGGCGATGACGGTCTTCAATATCCGCTTTCCCGACCTGCCGATGACGGTCGTCGCTGCGGACGGCAATGCGGTCCGGCCGGTACCGGTCGACGAATTCCAGATCTCCGTTGCCGAAACCTACGACGTGGTCGTCGTGCCAGTCGACGATCGGGCCTACACGCTGGTTGCAGAGTCGGTCGACCGTTCGGGCATGGGCCGGGCGACACTCGCGCCGCGGCTGGGCATGGCCGCACCCGTGCCGCCGCTCCGGCCCCGGCCCACCCTCGGCATGGACGACATGGGCATGGACCATGGGGCGATGCCCGGCATGGCGATGGGCAGCATGGACATGGGCGCCATGAACATGCGCGACAAGTCCCTGGCCCCGCCCGGCATGCAGGTGGGCGTCGGCGTCGACATGCTCGCGATGAGTCCGCAGGACGGCGTGTCGAAGCCCGGACTCGGCATGGAAGATGTCGGGCACAAGGTGCTGGTCTACTCCGACCTGGTGGCGCTCGAGCCGAACCCCGACTCGCGGCCGCCGACACGCTCGCTGGAGATTCACCTGACCGGCAACATGAAACGCTTCATGTGGTCGTTCGACGGCCGCCAGTTCAGCGAGATCGTCGAGCCGATCCGCTTCGAGCGTAACGAACGGGTGAGGGTCACACTGGTCAACGACACCATGATGCAGCACCCCATTCACCTGCACGGGCATTTCTTCGAGGTGGTCAATGGCCATCCCGGTAACTACCCGCGGAAGCACACGGTTAATGTTCTGCCGGGGACCAAGGTGGTCTTTGAACTGACCGCCGATGCGCCCGGCGACTGGGCGTTCCATTGCCACCTGCTCTTCCACATGATGGCAGGGATGTTCAATGTCGTTACCGTCCGCCCGCTCGATGGAGCGGCCGGGTGAAGCTGCTCGTAATCGCCTTGCTGGCGACGACTATCACTGTTCCAGCGCTGGCGCAGCACGCCGGGCACGAGATGCCAATGAACACGCCGGAGGCGGACAGCCCGCCGTCGGACCCGGAGATGCCGCACGACTTGAGTGCGATGGACCACAGGGCCTCGCCCGCGCCGGAAGCCCCCCCGCCGGCGGGTGCGTTTTCAGGTCCGCGCCACGCGACCGGGCCGCTGTTCGATCCTTCGGCCATGGCCCGGGCGCGGGAGGAGCTGCTCCGTGAGAACGGCGGCATGCGGCACTACATGCTGTTTGTGGATCGCCTCGAAGCACTTCTGCATGACGGCCGGGACAGTTACCGGTGGGACCTGGAAGGCTGGTACGGCGGTGACCTGCACAAAGTCTGGCTGAAGAGCGAAGGCGAAGGCACCTTTGGCAAACGGCCGGAAGACGCGGAGATTCAGGCCTTGTACAGCCGCGCAATTGCACCGTTTTTCGACTTGCAGGCCGGCGTCCGCTATGACCTTCGTCCGGACCCGGAGACGGCCCACCTGGTGCTGGGCATCCAGGGACTGTTGCCCTATAAGTTCGAACTCGATGCTGCGGCCTTCCTGTCGGACGACGGTGACCTGACGGCGCGTTTCGAATTCGAGTACGACCAGCGGATCACGCAGCGGCTCATCGTACAGCCGCGCCTCGAACTCAATCTGGCTGCCGAAGACATCCCCGAGCTCGAGATCGGGTCAGGAGTCAGCGCGATTGAGGCCGGTGTGCGGCTGCGCTATGAATTGCGGCGGGAATTTGCCCCTTATGTGGGTGTCAGCTGGGATAGCCGGATCGGCGACAGCGCCGAATTCGCCCGCGCCGCGGGTGAGAATCCCGGCGGCTGGAATCTGGTGCTGGGAGTCAGGGGATGGTTCTAGTGGCCTTTGACGGCGGCGTTTGATGAACTTCCTCAAGGCTGCCGGTATTGTCGTCGTGCTCGCTCTGCTAGCGGGAGTCGGGTTTGTTTATTCGAGTCAAGTTGATACCGCAGCGGATGCGCCCCCTTCGCGTCCCGTGTACTGGCTGATGGAGAATCTCCGCCACCGTGGAATCGAATCACGGGTGAGCGGCACTAAAGTTCCGGATCTCGAGGACCCGGAACTAATCCGCTCCGACGCCGGCAACTACAACGCCATGTGTACAGGTTGCGATGACGCCTTCTGGATCATCAAGCACGGCATCAAGGCGTCGGGCATGCCGGCCTGGGGCAACAGGCAAAGGAGACTATCGCAGGCGACGCGGGGGTTGATTGCTCTCGTCAATCTGCGGGGCTTCAAGATCGTAGACTTTCCCACCTGACCCTTCCGCTACTACGGACAGCTTGTTGAAGTTGAGAAAAAAGATCCCGATCGTCGGTGAATTGACGACAAGTCGTGCCAGCAAGAATCCCCGATCAACCTGAGCAGATCCCGAAGGTAGCTGATCAGTAGTTGCATCCGCGGACGACAGCCCTAAGGTAAGGAGTGCAGCAAGAACAAGTTAGCCAGCGAAACTGTAGCGCCGGTACGAACCGGGAGTCACCACGTCTGTCATATGTTGCCGCCCCCGAGCACTATGTTGCGCCACTACCCGTGCAGGCCGTCGGCGCGCATCCGGCAAGAGTGAGGCCTGACCGACCA
>JBBQJK010000039.1:0-10152 GCA_038325835.1 Gammaproteobacteria bacterium | reverse complement strand
ATAAAGAAAGCTGTTGCCGCGAAGCCAGCCCGTTACGACGATCACTGCGCAGAGCACCAGAACAACCACCAGCAGCCCGCGGCCGAGCTGGGCAAGCTTCGCTTCAAGCGGGGTCCCGCGCGTGCCTACTTCCTCGATTAGCGTACCGATCTTGCCCATCTCGGTCCGCATGCCAGTTGCGGTCACGATAAACTCGCCGCGGCCATCGGTGACGGCCGTTCCCAAAAGCACGAGGTTGATCCGGTCGCCCAGCGGAACCTCTCGATCGACAAGAATTTCCGCGGTCTTGCTGACGGCGAGTGACTCGCCCGGCAGCGCAGCCTCCTCGAGCTGCAGCTGAATGTTCTCCGCGATGCGCCCGTCCGCCGGTACCCGCGCGCCGGCGGCGAGGATAGCCACGTCGCCCGTCACCAACTCCTCCGCGGGGATCTGCTGTTAGTGTCCGTCGCGAAGGGCGTGGGCCACCGACACGGTCTGCTTGCGCAGCGCGTCCAGCGCCGTCTCCGCCTTTCACTCGGTGACGAAACCGATGACCGCGTTCACCACAATGACAATCAGAATGGCAAGCGCCTCGATAGTTTCCCCGAGCGCCTGTGAGCGCCGCTGCCAAAAAGGGCGCTTGACCGCCGTTGCCCGAGATACGTGCGTGCCGCACGCCTGCGGCAGGCACGCCGAACTCAGGCGCGGTCAAGGACGAGGTTCGGGACGGAATCCGGATCGTAGTCCTGCCACTCGCCCGCAACGATACTGCCCTCCGCTATCTCTATTTGCCGGGCCCCGGCGTTGCTAAGGATGTCGCGCGCGGCGCGTTCAGCGTCGGGCTCCGGTGCGGTGACGGCTACGACCGGGCCGCCGCGCCGGTGCGGCGGCATCGGATGGAGGGTTTCGCCGACCTCCGAGCCGACCAGGGCACCGGGCAGCGAGCCGGTATATGCCCCGAGCGCCGCACCCAGCAGGGGTGCCGCGGGGCCAGCCGCCGCGGCAGCCAGCGTGACGGCGGCCAAGCCTATGGTCGCGCCGACCCCGGCGCCAGCCGCGGCCCCTGCGCCCGCACCCGGCGCCTCGTGCTGCTCGTGGTCACTCGCCGAGACCTCGCCCGGCTTCACGTGGTGGCCATCCGGCGAGCGGTAGAACTCCACGACCCGTTCGGGATCGCCGACCAAGGCTCGCAGCCGGCCCGCTGCGTTGCGGGCTTCGTCAAACGTGGTGAAGGTGCCGCTGACAATCGTCGCCATCCGCCCATGCTCCTCAGCAGTTAGAGGTGGAGTTCACAGCGCAATGCCTGCAGAAGCTGTGGGAGATTGTCCCGAACGCCTGTCGGACAAGGTCGACAATGCGCCCGGGTCAGAGTCAGCCATAACCAGAGTGCGGGTGAACGCCCGGCCGCGCATCGTCAACCGGAGACCTTAACCACGGGTGCGTTCCGGCCGGCCATCCGGCCGCAGCTTGGTGGCGCGTCAACGACGGCATCGAGGCCCTGCTGGGATTGAAACCAACGCCTACGCTGGAGCAGGGTATCGACATGATGCTGCAAGCAACTGCTACGAATTGCCCATGACCACCACCTGTCTACGCAACGCGATTCTCGGCGCTGCACTGTCCTTGTGCCCGGCGCGACGAACTCAGGGGCAATGATGATCCGCATGACATGCGCATCCTCAAGCTGTGCTAGCCTTCGTGCCGATATGGACAAAGTGAACATCGTTAACGGTGCGTGGGTTGTCGTGTGTGACGGCGGTAAAGCGCTGATTCTCGAGAACAGCGGTTCGCCTGCCGCGTTGAAGCTCGTCACGAGGGCAGTGCGCGAGCACGAGAACGCACCGACGCATGAGCAGGGAACTGACCAGCCGGGGCGGGTGCATCAATCGTTCGGCAGCGCGCGCAGCGCGGTAGAGCAGACCGATTGGCACGATGCAGCGGAACGCGATTTCCTTGAGTCTCTGGCCCGGCGGCTCGACGCCGGGATTGCGGCGGGCGAGACCAGCGATCTCATTATCATCGCCGCGCCGCGCGCGCTAGGCATGCTCCGGTCGGCCTATTCGCCTGCTATTCGCCAGGCGCTGCGCGGCGAAATCGATAAAGACTATGTCAAGCTGACCATCCGCGATATAGAGAAACATCTCGCCGGTTGAGGGATCCGGGCGCGGGATCTGCCGCCGTCGCTCAAGGCGTTCTGCAGCGAGACGTAGATTCAGCGCGGCGCTCGGGGCTGGCTGACCTGGGACGCGGAGAGCAGCCGCCTGAACCTGGACGAATAACACACCGCCCTCGACCGCCTGCTCAGCCAGTCCATCACCTACCGCATCGCCCTTGGCCCCGGGCCGGGCAGAAGGCCTTCACGCTGCGGAGCCTGCCCGGCGACCTGCTCCCCGTGAATAGTACGACTTCGAGGTAGAGTCCGCCGATGAGGAGCGGACCATGCGAGCGAAGCGATTTACCGAAGAGCAGATCATCGGGGTATTGAAGGAAGCGGAGGCCGGCGCAAAGCCGAAGGAGCTGTGCCGGAAGCACGGGATCTCGGACCAGACGCTGTACAACTGGAAAGCGAAGTACGGCGGGATGACAGTCCCTGAGGCCCGACGGCTGAAGGAACTGGAGCACGAGAACAGCCGGCTGAAGCCGCTACTGACGGACGCCGAGCTGGACAAGGGTGCCCTGAAGGACTTCCTGGGCCGAAAATGGTAGGCCCGCAAGCACAGCGCCAAGCCGTCCAGGTGCTGATCACGGAACGCCAGTTGGGCGTGACGCGGGCTTTCGGGCTGGTCGGGATCTCCCGGTCGTTATTCGGCTACCGCAGCCGCCGGCCGCCATGTGCCGAGCTGCAGGGGCGGATCGCCGCGATCGCTGCCTTGAAGCGCCGCTTCAGCCATCGGCGCGTGTACCGGTTGTATCGGGAAGTTGGCTTGGCCGTGCGGCGTCGGAAGCGCAAACGGATCGGGCCGGTGGAACGCCACCCATTGCTGAAGCCCGTGGCACCGAACGTCAGCTGGTCGATGGACTTCATCGCGGACCGGCTGAGCAACGGTCGCCGCTTCCGGTGCCCGGCGATCGTCGCTGACTTCAGCCGGGAGTGTCTGGCCATCGAGGTGGACACCTCCCTGCCGGGGACGCAGGTGGCGGCAGTCCTGGATCGCCTGGCAGCCGATGGTGGCCTGCCGGAATCGATCACCGTGGACAACGGTCCTGAGTCGACGGCCGGGTTCTGGACGAATGGGCCTACCGCAACCCCGTGCGACTGGCCTTCATCCGCCCGGGGAAGCCGAACGAGAACGCCTACATCGAAAGCTGGAACGGCAAGTTCCGTGACGAGTGCCTGATTGACCATTGGTTCATGAGCCTGGGACGCGCCCGCGAGCTCATTACGGCCTGGCGAGATGAGTACAACACGGAGCGGACCCACAGCTCGCTCGGCGATATCACCCCGGCGGAGTTCGTCGCGGCGTATCGCCAGCGAGTCCTGGAGACGGTATCTTTAACTGCGGACTCTAAGTCGGGGCCGTACTAAATCGGGGAGCAGGTCGGGTGCGCTAGTAGGTAACTGACGCGTGGACTTGGCCGCTGTGGGTTTTACGGCGCGTTGCTCGCCGGCCGGCGTTCCGCCTCCCTCGGCGGCCATCAAAGCATCGAATGCTCTGTTGCCTCTACAAGGAGTAGAGCTAAATATGGGATCTTGTTTCCGCCCGAGCGTGGTTGACGCGGAATCCGTCTCATGTCCATCTGAGGTGGGCAATTGTAACCGGTGCGGCCGTACGGACTCTGAGTGGGACCGCATCAACGTACCCGAGAGACGGGTGGCCGAAAAAGCCTGCTAGCGCGTCCTTCGTGTCGGTCTCCGGTACACGTCCGGGGATGGCAACCGCGCCAAAGCCCCGGACATTCGGGACTATTCCGCGAAGACGACTGCGGTATTTGGCCCGCGAATGCGCAGCAGCGAAAATTTGGCGGAGGGGGAGGGATTCGAACCCCCGTAAGGCGTTAGCCTTCCACTGATTTCGAGTCAGGGCCGTTCAGCCGCTCCGGCACCCCTCCGGCGCCTCGCATTATAGAGAGTCACGCCTTACCGCGCGCGGCGGATAGCTCGCCCAGCTGCTCCCGGAGGATGGCGAGGAAGGCGCCCGGGCTGGTCAGCACGTTCTGCAATGTCGCCTCCCCCGTCGCCGAGCAGCCACTGACGACCCCGCCGCCCTGGTCCGGGCTCTCCGACTGCTTCTCCTGACGATAGAAGCGGAACCAGGCCTCGAGAGTGAGACCACCGCCCCGGGGAGCCATGTAGTCCCGATAAGCGCGGTACCGGCTGGAGACCATCTGCACCTCGGCGGGATCAATACCCGCCGCCCCGCAGCGGGTGCGCCAGGTGCCACCCGCTTCGACGACCGGAGAGGGGTGGTTAGTCATTTAACAGTACCGGCAAGAGAGTATTGCAAGTCCTTGTTTAGTCTAAGTTCAGACATAAGTCGACGTCCCCGAAGAGAGACCCGGCGTCTGGAGTCGCCGGAAAGCCTCATGGTACGGTGCAGGCCGTCGAAGGGCCATGAGGTCGGGCGCAAGCCCAAGCCGCTGACCTATGAGACACGTGCTGATCATTCTTGTGGCCACCCTGCTGTCGACCTGCGGGATTCGGCCAACCCTCCTGGAGGAAGTCCGGGCCCTGGGTGAACTGCGGGTAGTCACCCGCAACAGCCCGATCACCTATTTCATTGGCCAGGCCGGACCCGAGGGCCCGGATTACGAACTGGTCCAGGGCTTCGCCGAGCACCTCGGGGTCAAGCTGAAAATCGTGCAGGTCGACCGCTTCGGGGACCTGCTGGCCGAAGTCGAAGCGGGCCGGGCCCACCTCGCCGCGGCTGGACTTACCGTGACTGGAGAGCGCTCCAAGCGGGTGGACTTCGGCCCCCCCTACCAGCAGGTCAACCAGAATCTGGTTTATCGCCGCGGGCGTACCCCGCCCCGCTCGGCCGCCGATCTCGCGGCCAAGCGCATCGAGGTGGTAGCGAATTCCAGCTACGTGGAGACGTTGACCTCGGCCCGGGGGCAGGTGCCGGACCTGGTGTGGATCGAAGACCCGAGCGCCGACGCGGGCGAACTGCTGGAACGCGTGGCCGCGGGCAAAGCGGATTACACCCTGGTGGATTCGAACCTGTTCGCCATCTTCCAGCGCTTTCACCCGGAACTCCGCATCGCTTTCAATATGACCGACGGCGACGCTCTGGCCTGGGCCTTCCAGCAGCGTGGCGATCGCAGCCTCATCGACGAAGCGGCGGCCTACCTGGCGGAGATCCGGGCGTCGGGACAGCTGGCTCAGGTCATGGACCGGTACTACGGTCACAAGCAGACCTTTGATTACGCGGGCACGCGAAAATTCATGCGGGACTACGCGCAGCTGCTGCCCCGCTACCGGCAGGCCTTCCAGGCCGCGGCCACGCGGGCCGACCTCGACTGGCGGCTGATTGCCGCTGTTGGTTACCAGGAGAGCCACTGGGATCCGTCGGCCATCTCACCGAAGGGTGCCCAGGGCATCATGATGCTCACGCCGGATACCGCCGAGCTGATGAGCGTCGAGGACCCGATGGACGCCGACCAGAGCATCGCCGGGGGATCAAAGTACCTGTGGCGGATGAAACGCCGGATCGCCAAGTTGTCGCCGGAGATTACGGATCAGGACCTCACGTGGCTGGCGCTCGCGGGCTACAACATGGGCCTGGGACACCTGCTGGACGCCCGGGACGTGACCCGGGAACTGGGCGGCAATCCGGACCGGTGGGTCGATGTGAAGGACGCCCTGCCGCTGCTGATGGAGCGCCGCTGGTACACCCAGGCCCGCTGGGGCTATGCCCGGGGTCGGGAAACCCGGGCCTATGTGCGGAACATCCGCAACTACTACGACATTCTCGTGTGGCTTGAGCACGGTCCCGAGGACTTGCAGGGTACCCCGGCAGTGACGGCCGACAACAACTGTAGGAGCGCCTTCAGGCGCGAACCCCAACCGGACGCGTGCCGGGATGGGGAGCGGGAGGGGGATCAGGATCGGGAACGGGAGCGGGAGGGGAATCGCGGCTGAAGCCGCTCCTACGACGCCGGTGCGATCAGCAGCAGTTCTGCGCCCTCGTCCACCTGCTCGCCGGCCACCACGTTCAGGCGACTGACCACACCGTCGGCTGGCGCCAGGATGGAGTGTTCCATCTTCATCGCCTCCAGCACCAGCAGCACGTCGCCACGGTGGACGGTGGCGCCCAACTGTACGTGGACCGACGCCACCCGCCCGGGCATGGGGGCCGTGAGCACGCCGGACACCGGAGCGGCAGATCGCGCCGCGGAGTGAGGTCTGTCGGCGCCTAAGCAGAACTCGGCAGGACCATTCAGGCGCCAACCGTCCACCGTGTCCCAGGGATCAGCGGGGGTCACCGCTGACGCAACCACCGGAGACCTGAGCAAATCCTCCCGGTGGGCAGCAATAAAGCCTGTGTCCACCGCGCCCGCCGTGAACACCGGGTGCTTGGCCAACGCCGCCAGGAAATCGCGGTTCGTGCGGACGCCTGTCACCTGCGTCTGCTGGAGCGCCGCCTGCAACCTCTGGACCGCCGCCGGCCGATCCGCACCGTGCACGATCAACTTGGCCAGCAGAGAATCATAATGAATCGTCACCACGTCCCCCGCCTGGATGCCGGCGTCGACCCGCACCTCCGGACCTTCGGCCGGAAAGCGCAGCTCCCGCACCGTACCTGCGGACGGCAGGAAATCCCGCTCGGGATCCTCGGCGCAGAGACGCACCTCGATGGCATGGCCGGACAGCGTGATCTGCTCCTGCGTGAGGGGCAGTGGCTCACCCGCCGCCACCCGCAATTGCCACTCGACGAGATCCTGACCCGTGATGAATTCCGTCACCGGGTGCTCGACCTGCAGGCGCGTGTTCATTTCCATGAAAAAGCACTGGCCGTCAGGGCCCGCGATGAACTCCACAGTGCCGGCACCGGTGTAGTTCACGGCCCGTGCCGCAGCGACGGCCAGAGTGCCCAGCGCCCTCCGCTGCTCTGCTGAAAAACCGGGCGCGGGTGCCTCCTCCAGGATCTTCTGGTGGCGGCGCTGGATGGAACACTCCCGCTCGTAGAGATGAACGAGGCTTCCCTGCGTGTCGCCAAACACCTGCACCTCCAGGTGCCGGGGCTGACTAAGGTACTTCTCCACCAGCATCCGCCCGTCGCCGAACGCGGCACTGGCCTCGCGCCGGGCCGAGCCGAGACTTGCTGCCATCTCACCCGGCCCGGTGACGACGCGCATGCCCTTGCCACCGCCACCGGCCACGGCCTTCAGCAGCACGGGGTAACCCATCCGCTCCGCTTCAGCCATGAAGCAGGCGTCGGACTGCTCCTCGCCGTGGTAGCCCGGAACGACGGGAATACCGGCCGCCGCCATGAGCGTCTTCGCCGCACTCTTGCTGCCCATGGCGCGGATCGCTGCCACCGACGGACCGATGAACACCAATCCCGCCCGCGCACAGTCCGCCGCGAAATCAGCGTTCTCGGAGAGAAACCCGTAGCCCGGATGGACGGCCTCGGCGCCGCTGCTCCGGGCCGCCGCAATGAGTGCGTCGGCGCGCAGGTAGCTGTCCCGGGCCGGTGCGGGCCCAATGGCCACGGCCTCATCGGCCAGCAGTACATGCCGGGCCCCGGCGTCAGCGCTCGAGTACACAGCGACGGTGCCGACGCCGAGCCGGCGCGCCGTCCGGATCACCCGGCAGGCGATCTCGCCCCGGTTGGCCATGAGGATTTTGCGGAACATCAGCGCACTGTCACATCCGGAAGACGCCGAAGGTCGTGTTCTCCAGGGGCGCATTGAGCGCGGCAGAGATGCCGAGACTGAGCACCCGGCGCGTATCCCGCGGATCGATGATTCCGTCGTCCCACAGGCGCGCCGTCGCGTAGTACGGGTGGCCCTGGGTCTCGTACTGCGCACGGATGGGGGCCTTGAAGGCCTCCTCGTCCTGGCTCGTGTCGCGCCGGACCTGGGCGAGAACGGTGGCCGCCTGCTCACCGCCCATCACCGAGATGCGGGCATTGGGCCACATCCAGAGAAAACGCGGACTGAAGGCCCGGCCACACATGCCGTAGTTGCCGGCGCCGAAGCTGCCACCAATCATCACCGTGAATTTCGGCACGCGGGCGTTGGCCACCGCCATCACCAGTTTGGCGCCGTCCTTGGCAATGCCACCCGCCTCGTACTTGCGGCCGACCATGAAGCCCGTGATGTTCTGCAGGAACACCAGCGGCACGTGACGCTGGCAACACAGCTCGATGAAGTGAGCGGCCTTCAGGGAAGATTCGGAAAACAGGATGCCGTTGTTCGCCACGATGCCCACCGGGAAGCCGTTGAGGTGCGCGAACCCGCAGACCAGCGTGGTGCCGTAGAGCGGCTTGAACTCACTGAAGTCGCTGCCATCCACGAGCCGGGCGATCACCTCCCGCACGTCGTAAGACTTGCGGGTGTCGGCGGGAATGAGACCGAGCAACTCCTCCGCCGCATGGCGGGGCTCGGCAGGCGGACGGCACTGCAGTCCGGACGCCTTCGCCCGATTCAGGTGACTAACCGACTGCCGCGCGAGGGCGAGCGCATGCCGGTCGTCCAGCGCGTAGTGATCAGTCACGCCCGACGTGCGGCAGTGGAGGTCTGCCCCGCCGAGATCCTCAGCGCTCACGACCTCGCCGGTGGCTGCCTTGACCAGCGGTGGGCCACCCAGAAAGATGGTGCCCTGCCCCCGGACGATGATGCTCTCGTCGGCCAGCGCCGGGACGTAAGCGCCACCGGCGGTGCAGGAACCCATCACCACCGCAATCTGGGGAATGCCCGCTGCTGACAGGTTGGCCTGGTTGTAGAAGATGCGCCCGAAGTGGTCGCGATCGGGAAAGACCTTGTCCTGCAGGGGCAGGTAGGCGCCGCCGGAATCCACGAGGTAGATGCAGGGCAGATGGTTCGCCGCCGCAACCTCCTGGGCACGCAGGTGTTTCTTCACGGTCAGCGGGTAATAAGTGCCCCCCTTCACCGTCGCGTCGTTGGCGACGTTGAAGCACTACAGGCCGGCGACGCGCCCGATGCCGGTGACGAGTCCGGCGCTGGCCACTTCGTCGTTGTAGAGACCGAGCGCCGCGAGCTGGGAGAACTCGAGAAACGGCGCTCCCGGATCGAGCAGTTCGAGAATCCGGTCGCGGACCAGCAGCTTGCCCCGGGCGACATGGCGCGCGCGGGCCTGCTCACCGCCCCCCTGGGCAACAGCGGCCACTCGGGCCTTTAGATCGGCAATGAGAGTCGCATTGATCCCCCGGTTCCGGGCGAAGTCCGCCGAGCGCACGTCGAGGTTTGATTCAAGGACCGTCATCGCACCCGCTCCAGGAGCCGTTGCGCCTGCACCTGGTGCGGCCGGTCCAGCATGCGGCCCTCCAGCTGGACGGCACCGGCGGCAGGCGCGGCCGCGAAGGCTGCCAGCACCCGCCTCGCCCACTCCACCTGCCCGGCCGTGGGCGTGAACGCGGCATTGATGACCGGCACCTGGGCCGGGTGAATGGCCAGCATGCCGCTAAAGCCATCCTCGGCAGCCCGCCCAGCCCGCCGCGCCAGAGCGGCCAGGTCCCGGAAATCCAGGGATAGCGTTTCGATGGCTGGCCGACCCGACGAGGCCGCCGCGATCTGGCAGAGGCTCCGGACCAGCTGGTAGGTGAACCGGAACTCGCCATCCGGTTCGCGATTCACCCGCGCACCGAGCTCGACAGAAAGATCCTCCGCGCCCCAGGTCAGCGCCAGGAGGCGCTCCGGCGGCCGGACATAGCCGGAGAGCGTGGCCACGGCGAGGGCCGTCTCGGTGGCGATCGCCACCACGGGCGTCAACCCACGGCCCGGTATCCCGGTCTCGATCACGCCGAGTGCGCGGTCCAGTTCCCGCACGTCGGCGATCGAATCCGGCTTCGGCAGCAGGATGCCGGCAGGCCCGGCAGGCATCACGGCCGCGAGGTCCTCGTGCATCAGGCCCGAGGACAGGGCGTTCACGCGGACCCAGAGGGCCGGCCAGAGGGCCGGCAAGAGCGCCGGACCCGTGGCTTGCCCGCGTGAGCGCAGGAACGCCGCCGTCATCTCCCGGGCCAGCGGCTTGCGCTCGGCCACCACCGC
>JBBQJK010000038.1:0-10226 GCA_038325835.1 Gammaproteobacteria bacterium | reverse complement strand
CGGGCCCTGTTCGCTACGCCCAGGGCACGGCTCAGCAGTTCCCGGACCTCGGCAGCCGTGAGTGCTCCCGTTGCTTCGCTGCCAGCGACGGGCGGATAGCGGGGCTGCCCCGCATCATCCACCAGCACGAAAGCATCCAGGCCCGGAAAGCCCGCCGGGTCGGGCTGCACACCGGAGCTTGCCTGGCCAAAGGCCACGCCGGCCTGGACCGTCGCGCTGGCATAGCCGGGCACCGCCAGGAGGATGCCATCCACGCCATCGATGGCGGCAAAGGCCGGAGCGCTGGCGGGTGCGGTAAGCAAGTCATCAAAGCCTGCATCGCTGAAGCGGAAGGTCTTGCCATCGGCGGTAATCCGGTCGCCGCGCCGGTCGCTGGGGGCTGCAAACCCAAACGTGCCCGCCAGGGCGACCCATTCGTCCGGGTCCGAGTCCTGGTCACTGATGCTGAGATCAAGGCCGTACATGCCGTCCGCAATGACGCCGACGCCGCCGACCGGCGTGCCCGCCTTGTACAGGGGAAAACCCCCGGGGTCGGCAGCCAGCCCCAGGGGCGAGCGCTTCGGTCCCGCATCAGCAGGGCCACCGTCAAAGCGGCCGGCCAGATCAGAACAGGGCAGCTGGCTGAACTGTACGCCGGACAGGGGACCGCTGGGCGCGAGCCGCTCACCCGGATTGAAGTGTTGCTGCACGATCTGACTGGCGGTGCGCGTACTGAAGGCGTTGCCTTCGCTCGAGAGGTACGCACCGGTGATGGCCTTGGCGATGGCAGCGATGGTGGCTGGAACAATGTTCACGCCCTCGAGACCGCCGGTCACCCCCGTGCCCGAGGTGATCGTCACGCTGGCGGCCGCGCCGGTCATCTGGAAGACGCCCAGCACGTTGCCGACCCGATCAACCACTGCAATGGTTGCGGGCTGGCCCCGGGCGGCGGCCTCCGCGACAGCCTGGCTGATCACCCGCTCCACGTCGGCGCTCGAAAGCAGGCTGCTCGCTGACGCGCAACTGCCGGCGCAGGGCTCCGGACCGGGCGCCTCGGCCCCCGCGGGGGCACCTTCCCCTCCTCCCCCACAACCGGTCAGCGCCACAGCGATGACCAGGAGTCTGGCCAGATTTTTCATCGGGCCGCGGCCCTCGCCTGCCACAACGGGTTATCCCCGCCGTGGAAGCCGTGACACAGAATGCAGGTGCTGGTGATGCGGTCCGGGGGAGTCGCGTGGGCGTCGCCCCCCGCATGACACTCCCGGCAGGTGGCGATGTCTGGCAGCAGAACATCGGACGCCGCTTTCGAATCGACCGCTGCATGGCAGGTTTCACAGCGGGTCAGGGCCGTCGAATGGGCCGCGTGACTGAAGGCAGCGCCCTTCAGCCAGGCACTGCTGAGCTTGACGGGCCGAATCTGCCACTGGTCTGGCGCCCCGCTGGCATCCCGCGTCACCTCGTGGCACTGGGCACAGCTGCGGCGCTCGAACAGATCCTGCGTCACGATGGCCGCCTGCTCCCGGGCCGTGCGCAGGAGACGCTCCCGCTCCGGGGCCGCCAGCTGCTGACCCGCGCGCCGGGCGGTGCCCGGCACGGCCCGGGGATCCGCGTAGGCTTCCAGGTACCGACGGCTGTAGTAGTCCAGCAAAAACTCGGAGACCGCAGTGGCGTCTCCGTGGGGCACGGTGCGCTCCGGGTAGGCCGAATCGAAATCCAGCAGGTGGCACTGACCGCAGTCGCGCTGCATCTGGACCGGGCGAAAGCGCGCACCGCCCGGCTCAAGGGCGTGACAGTCCTGGCAGCCGAGTACCGTATCGCCCACGGGTGACCGGACGCCGTCCTTGGCCAGATGGAGATCGTGGGGAAACCTGAGGCCCGACTCCTCCGAGACTGGCAGGTCGAAGCCGGGGTGATCTGCGGCAAAATCGGTGACTCGGGCTGTGATGAGGGTGGCAGGCGCCCGCGCCTTCAGGTCCCCATGACAGTTCGCACAGACGGCCGAATCCTGGCGGACCAGGGTGGCAGGCTCCTGATGCTCGGCGTGGCAGCTAGCGCAGCGCTCCGCGGGAGCGACAGCACCACTCCCGGACTGCGGCCAGTGCTGGTGCAGGTTCGCGGCGTGACAGGTGAGGCACGCGTCGTTCCGGACCCGCTGAAACGGCTTCTGGTGACAGGCCTCACACTGCGTACCGAGAACCTCATGCACCCGGCTGAGCGGTCCGGGCGACCACCAGTGGTCATCCGGCAACAGACTGGCCCGCAAGCGCTCCTGGATCTGCGGACTGCGTACCCCGGCGGACGGAATGGCCAGGCTCAGCAACAACACGCCAAGAAACAGCCCCCAGGACCAGCGCCGCTTCGCGAAGCCCAGCTCGGCCAGCCGCAACCGGGGCAGCTCCAGCGCCACGCCCTGGGACCGGGCGTCCGGGTCCAGCTCGAAGCTGAAGGCCAGTTCGCAACCCGCTGGAGGCTGAAGGATCCGCAGTACGTTGGCGCCCAGGGTGACCACATCGCCGGCCCGCAGCCGCGCCTCGCGCTGGAGCGTACCGTTGACCAGCACGCCGCCCGGCACGCGACTGATCAGGACCGGCTGCCCGTTGCGCAAAATGATCTGGGCATGGGCCAGCGCGACGCGCCGGTCCTTCAGCTGAACAACCTGGTCGGTGGCGCGCCCGAGGGTGACGGACTCGCCGTCGTAGAGCTTGTCCTTCTGCTCGACGGCCCCTGCAGGGCCAGCGCGGAGGAAACGGATCAGGACACGCACGGGCGACTACCAGTAGATGAAGACTGAGACGACGTGGGCAATCAGGGCCGCCAGCAGCCCGAACGACAAGGGCACGTGCACATAGAGCCAGACTTCCAGCCAGGCCTTGAGCTGCGCGTCCCGCCGCAGCCGGGCGAGCAGGGTGCGCCGGGCACCCACCAGGCTGAGTAATTCCTGCAATTGCCGCGACAGCCCGCCATCGCTACTGGCAGCGAGGCGGTGGCCAAGCCAGTCCAGCAGAGCAGCCTGGTCCGGGTTGGGTAAGGCCTGGTAGAGGACCGTGGCTCCACCCGTTGCCGGCAGCAGAATCTGTGAACGATCCTGGCCCGCCAGCAACGCGAAGGCAGTGCCCCCGAGCAGGGTTCGATCCCTGTTGGCCAGCAGCGCCTCCCCGAATTCCGCCGGCATCCCGGCCGTCACCCGCAGGCAGCGCGCGTCCAGATCGGCCAGATCACCGAGGAGCTGGTCCTTGGTCTGGGAGCCCCGGTTGTTGCTCAGCAAGCGGGGATAGCGCAGATAGACGAGGACCCCGAAAACCCCGCTGGCAACCACGATCCACAGCAGGACATAGGCCAGCGTATGGACGTTCCAGCCCACCTGGAAGCCGGTATGCAGCGTGACCACCACCAGCAGGCTGACGCCCAGGTAGACATGGGCAGAGAGCCAGCCCTGCACAGTCCCCGCCCGGGACGCATAGGCACGCTTGCGGATGCCGAAGGACATGAGCCACAGAATCAGGACGGCGCCGAGGGTGCCGAGGGTGTAGCCGAGCCCGGTGCCGCCGTTCGGCGGGACCCCTGGTGAATCCAGGGCGTAAGCCGCGACCGCTGCGGCACAGACCGCCAGGGCCACCCACAGGTAACGGGATCTGCCGTAGGCCAGAACAGACTGGTGCACTGGTCAGCCCGTCGTGTCGTGGATCAACTGGACGAATTTCTCGGGGGAGATGCGGATCGCGGCGCCGGTCGGACAGGCCCGTACGCAGGCAGGCCCGCCACCGAGGTCCCGGCACATGTCGCACTTCACGGCTTTCTTGGGGCCTCTGTCGTCCTGGTCAGCCGGATCCTTGGCCTGACCCGGGCCGGGGCCGGCACCAAACAGCAGCCAGTTGAAGAGGCCCGGCTTCTCCGGCGCGGCCGTCGCCATCTGGATCACTCCGTAGGGACAGTTGCGCTCGCAGTTGCCGCAGCCGATGCAGTTGTCACGAATGTAGACCTCGCCGTTGGGCGCCCGGCCGATCGCGTCCGGCGGGCAGTCCGTCATGCAGTGGGGATCCTCGCAATGCCGGCAGGAGGTGGGCACGTGAATGTGGGCAAAGGTCGGGCCGGCCTCCCGGTCGAGCCGGGACGTGCCGGCGTGGGTTTCGGCGCAGGCACGCTCACAGTTGTCACAGCCGATGCAGAGCGTCTCGTCAATCAGCAGGACGTCAGTCGCCTCGCCGAGGCCCTGCTGCATGAGAAATGAGATCAGATCGCCGCTCTGGGGTTGCCCTTCCATGCGGGTGTTCTCCGCGAGGCGGCGCCGGACCGTGGCCTGCACCTGATCCCGCAGGCCAGGGTTCTTCTGCAGCAACTGATGGAAGGTCGCGGCATCCAGGCTGACAGTCTCGGTAGTGACGGTCGCCCGGACCGTGGCACTCCTGCCCGTGCGGCTCACGAGGCCCATTTCCCCCACATAGTTGCCGGCAGCCACGTAGGAAGTGACGACATCGCGCCCACCGATGTCCCGGGCGACAGCCACGGAACCACTGCGGATCAGGTGCAGGCTGTCGGCTTCGTCTCCCTCGGCGAAGATCACTTCATCGGGCTTGTAGCGGCGCAGCCTCGCGCTGGCGGCTATGGCTTTAAGGTCGTCGTAGCTCGCCTCCGGAGCAAAGCTGGTCTGGATAGCCCGGGCAATAAAGTGCTCGTCAATAACCCGGCGCACGCCCTCAACCGAACTGATCAGCCGGTTGATCTCCCGCCGGGGCGCTTCGATCAGCACGCAACCGGCACCCGCCCAACTCGTCGCCGAGCGGCGCCGGCCAGAGAGCAGGCTCATCTCGCCAAAGAACTGTCCCGGCCCGAGCGTCAGCCGGCTCTTGCGCTCCTCGCCCACCTCGATCTCCACAGTGCCGGCCAGGATGCTAAAGAAGCTGTTCGTGTAATCGTTCTTGAGGAAGATCACCTCACCCAACCCAGGCGCGGTGATGCGGCTGCCCAGGATCAGCTCCCGGAAGTTCAGCGGGTTGATGGCCGAGTACACCGGGATCTTTGCCTGCATCAGCGCCAGCGTGTCATCCACGCCAAGGCCGAAGGGCAGGATCTTTAACTTGGCAGCGAGCAGCGGCTCGTCGGCCGGCGCGATGGTGCGCCCAAGGGCGTACTCCACCGCTTCGTAGCCCTGATTCATGGCCTGCTTGATAAGTGGATAGCCGCCCAGGGCCCCGATCACGTACAGCCCGGGCACGCTGGATTCGTAGCGGGAGGACAGCACAGGCAGGGCCGCCGGATCCGGCCCCGGGAAGGCGATGCCGCAACTCTCCACGAACCGGCGCGGCGGTGTGGCGCCAATCCGCGCAATGATGCGGTCGCACTCAATGCGGGACTCACCCTGGTCGCCGGCCAGCGCCAGGACATACCGCCGGCCGTCGGTCGTGCGCTCGATGCAGGTGCCCGACGCCTTGTAGGCGCACTCAAGACGCCGGTCCTCAATCGCCTTCAGCACCAGGTTGAGGTTGCCCTCCTTCACCCGGTTGAACTCGTCACTGCGATTGACGATCAGCACCCGGTTCTGGCGCGCCAGCGCCAGGGCATTCTCTATGGCAGCATCGCCAGCGCCGATAACGACGATGGTCTCGTCCCGGTACTCGTCGGGATCGTCCAGGGTGTACTGCACAACCGGCAGGTCCTCACCGGGGACGCCGATCCGGCGGGGATTGCCCTGCACCCCGATCGCCAGGATGACCTGTTCCGCCGAAACGCCGGTGCCGTCTTTGAGGGTGATAGAGAAATCCGGTGCGGCGCCCTGGATGCCGATGACCTCGGCACCGTAGCGCACGTTGATCTGCTGCCCGGCGAGGCCCTGTTCCCAGGCCTCCAGGATGGCCTCCCGGGTGCCGGCTTCGAAACCCAGATCGCTCCGCAGGGGCAGCGCGCCGGGCTCCGCCATCACGTGCTTGCCCTTCTGGTAGCGCTGGATCGTGTTGGCGTGGGCGGGGCTGCCTTCGAGCAGGATATGGGCTACGCCCAGCCGCGCGGCGTGGGCAGCGGCACTGAGGCCCCCGGGTCCGCCGCCGACGATCGCAATTTTGTAGCGGTTACCCGTCATGGGGCGACGAATGCCGCCGCGCCGTTGACCTGGATGGTGCCCAGATCGTCATTGAGGTTGAAGGACAGCCCCGCACCCGCCGGGGCACCGCCCGGTCCGGTCGCCGGGCCGCTGAAGAAGCCGCTGAAAGAGCCGGTGCCCGTGCCCTGAATGGGATTGATCTGCACACTGTTGTAGACGCCCGCGAACTGATGCCCGGGCAGGCCCGCCTGGGCGCCGATCGGACCGAGGCCCGAGGCGATCCAGTTGTTGCCGGCCACCGTCACGTCCAGAGTCGTGGCCACCAGGTTGTTGGTGAAATCCGCGGTCAGACTGGCGCTGCCCAGCGTGCCCACGTTACCGACACCGTCCGTCGGGCTGGTGCCGCCCACCAGCGTGTAGGTCACGCTGCCCGCAATGGGCAGCACCGGCGCCACGTCCGCATTGCCGCTCAGGATCCAGTGGAGGCTCTGCTGGGTGAGGCTGGTGGCTCCGGGAGTCCCGTTCACCGTCACGCTCATATCACCGCCAGACCAGCGGCCCCAGCGCAGCACGGCGACCGGATTACCCGCGCTCTCCAGGCCGGTGGCAGCCCCGATAGCGTAGGCGGCTGCCAGGGGTATCGACCCCGTGGGATACGCGCCGACGAAGCCCACGAGGTTCCCGCTCCCGTCCACCGTGTAGGCGCCGGGGAGCAGAACTTCGCCGGAGGCAACGCCCGTCGGGGCCAAAGCGAGATTGGCCACCGACCAGGCCAGATCCCGGCGCTCAGCGGTCTGGGGCTGGTTCGGCCCCGCACTGCCGGGTGTCAGGTCGATGGTCTCGCCGTCGAAGGTGCCCAGGATGGTCTGGTCAACGCCCGGTTCGCCCATCGTCGTACCGGAGTCCTTGTTGGAATCGTTCTGGCCATTGCCCTCGCCCGCCGGGCCGCGGCGCTCATTCACGCCCGGGATCTCTACGTCGTCGGCCTTGCCGGTGACCGCGCCGCCCGCGAGCGCAAAGCTGCCGGCGCCATCCAGGCCCAGCCACGCCGGCGGCAGGTCCAGGGGCTCCGGCTCGCCGCCACCCGCCGGGATAAACAGGTTCTGGCCGGCGGTGAGACGGAACTCACGGCCACCGTACTGGAAGACCACCACGCCTTCCTCCACGCCCAGATAGAGACCATCCCGCACCACGTCCCCGGGCAGCAGTCCCGGGACATCGCGGCAGTCACCGGCGCACCAGACCGCCACGTAACGCGTGCCACGGATGCCCAGGGTGCCCACCGGTGTCCGCACCGCGTAAGCGGCGGGATCCTTCTTGCCAATGGCGCCCGAGGTGGTGCGAAAGCCGCCCTTCAGCAGACTCGACACCGCCCGCCCGGAGGCGTTGGCTGTGGTCGCCTGCACCGGAGCACTGACAGCGGCTGGCAGGGAAAACTCGTCAATCCGGAAGCGCGAACCGCTGCGGAGCGCGATGCGGGCGCCGTCATTCATCAGCAATTGCGCCCGGGCTTTCTCGCCCGTGGCGATGACATCGCCCTGCTCCACAGGATCACCCACCCGGGCAGCAGTCACCGTCGAGCGCTCGATGCTCACGGGTCCGGACACAAACAACAGCTTGCCCGCCGAAGCGAACGCCGCGCTTGAAGCAACAAGGAAGAACAGGATGACGCCGAGGACTTGCATGGCAAGAAACTCCTTTAGCGCTTTGACCGGCGCAGGTACACGCCGAGTTCAAAGCGCTCGTATTCGTACAGGGACACCGTGGAATCGGTGGTGGTAAACCGCAGGGTTGGCACCAGACTGTAACCACGGGCAGGCCAGTCCCGGTACTCGGTGCTCAGAGCCGCTGTCCACTGCCGGTCTTGCCGGTTCTCACCAAAGAAATCCGGCGGACTGTCATAGTCAGTGACGAGGTAGCCCACATCGAAAAACAGGCTGCCCCGGGTACCCAGCGGCCAGCCCGTGAAGAAGCGGCCGCCGAGGCGGTCATTGCCGTAAGGCGAGTCGTCCCCGGTCGCAGAGTCGGTGCCGAAGAGGGCCGAGACTCCCACCCGGCCGCCGGCGGTACCCAGGCCAGCGCGCAGGAGTGTCAGGGTTCCCAGGTAGCGGTTGACGTCAAGGATCTTCAGATCGTCCTGCTGGTAACGGAGGCCACCAATCCGCGCTACGGAACCCAGTTCCCAGTTCGGGCCGAGCTGGCGGGCAAGGCCCAGGTCCAGTCCCGCGCTCAATGCCTGGGGACTGCCGTCGAGCCAGCTGGAGTAACCGCTGGCCCCCAGGGTGGCCCGGGTCTGGCCCCAGCTTTTCTGTCCCGCAGTGCCCAGCGCGACCAGGGCCTGGTCGACGAAACGGGCCTCGGGATTCAACCGGTAGCTCGCCCGGCCCGTAGACAGCACGACACCATCCGGCTCGGTGGCCAGACCGTGCTGAAAGCCGCCGGCCAGTTCCACAAAGGTTGAGTCCGTCTCCACATTGTTCGAATCGAGAACGACGGGGCCAAAAGTGTCGCTGGCTGTCGAGGCATTTGCGTTGCTGTCCCAGCCCGTGCCGAGCTCGGCGTAGGGCACGAAGCGGCTGCGGGCGCTGGCTGTGGGCACGAGGCCCTCAGTCATGGCCTGCAGGTAGCGGTCGATGACAGCGCGGGTGGCGGGTGGTGGTGACTGGGTCAGCAGGTAGTCAAACTGGACCTGGGCCGCCGGGTAGTCCCCCAGCTCGAATCTCGCCCGGGCCAGCTCCATGCGGGCGCCCGCAAAGTCGGGCTCCCGGGCCAGTACCCGTTCCAGGGCAGGAATCGCCTCTGCCTGCCTGCCGGTATCCAGCGCCGCGAGGCCATAGAGGTAGTCAAAGTACGGGCTACCCGCGGCGTCCAGCTCGAGGGGCCCGAGCAATGCCCAGGCTGCCTTAGCCTGGCCGGCTGACAGCAGGGTCCGGGCCTGCTTAAGCGTGCCACTGAGGTCCGTCCCGGCGGCTCGGGCCAGTGGCCCGGAGATCCCCAGGACCAGCGCGACGGCCGCCCCCAGGAGGGCCCGTTTGCCCCGGCCCAGGTATTCCAGCCGAGAACCGTCCCCTGCCCGTCGTTCCATCGCGCCCCCCAGCGGCAGCCTGATTGGCCAGCCGAGACTATGTTAAGCCAGAAGAGTGCCCGGGTGGACCCGGCGGAGCCGAGACCTGCTTCGCACATCTACTTGGTCAGGAAGACAAAGACCCCATCCCAGTCGAGTGGCGGCGGGTCCCCGGCGAAGTGGTCGATGCGCTCCAGATAAAGGTCATAAAGGGCCAGCGGCCGCGCCGCCTTGAGCTGTAACAGTCCGGTCCGGGCCGCGGCCCACTGCTTCCCCCGGTACAGTGCGAGCACGGCCGACAGGGCGTCCACCTCCGCCCGCACCGTCTCCGGAACCTGGGCCAAGGGGCCCAGGGGTTCGTAGATGGCAACCGGTGCGTTCTTGCCCTTTACGCGGACGAGATCCAGTTCCCGGAAGAGGTGGTCAGGCACCGCTGCCGCCGTGGCCGCGCTGACAATGATGTCCACGCCATACTGCTTGGTGAGGCCCTCCAGCCGGGCCCCCAGGTTTACGGTGTCGCCAAGCACCGTGTAGGCCATGCGAAAGCGGGAGCCCATGTTGCCCACGTTCATGTCGCCGCTGGAAATGCCCACGCCGATGTTCAGCTCGGGCCAGCCCCGGGCGCGGAATTCGGGATGCAGCGCGCGCAGGGCCAACACCATGGCCCGGGCGGACTCCACCGCGTGGCGGGCGTGCCCGGGGTCGCTGAGTGGCGCGCCCCAGAAGGCCATCACCGCGTCGCCCATGTACTTGTCGATGGTGCCCCGGTGCTCCTGGATCACGGCGGTGATCGGCGTGAGGAACTCGTTCATCAGCCGCGTGAGTTCTCGCGCCGTCAGGCCTTCGGAAATGGTGGTGAAGCCGCGCACATCGGAGAACAGCACCGACATCTGCCGCGTCTCGCCCTCCAGCGATACCTCCGCCTCGCTGGCGTCCAGATCACTGACAACTTCCGGCGGGACGTACTGGCTGAAGAGCCGCGACAGCCGGCGCTTGCGCCGGGTCTCGGCAAAGTAGCCATAGGTCAGCTGCAGCAGTGCAGCCGCCACCGTGTAGAGCGCCAGGCCGCCCACGGGAATGACGATGCCGGCCCTGACCCAGGCCAGGAAGCCCGCACCAATGGCCAGCCCGGCCAGGGCCAGAGCCACG
>JBBQJK010000037.1:0-10245 GCA_038325835.1 Gammaproteobacteria bacterium | reverse complement strand
GTCCAGAGCGGGCCTTTGTCGAGAGGACGTCGGCCGCCATCATGGTGCTGCTGGCGTTCCTGCTGGTAATGAACGCGGCTGCCGTCTGGTTACGGAGTCGTTTCGAACGCCGCTGGTAGCGGTTAGCCCGGGAGATTGACGATAATGCTGTTGATGGACAAGGAACCAGGATTCGTCCCCATGCGCGAGCGCGGTGAGCCGAGAGGTGGAGCTGGTGAGACGGCGGGGAAAGCCCCGGCCATTGCTGATGCCGCGGAGACCGATCGCATCGCCCCTGAGACCGTGGGTGATATCACTTCAAAGAATGCAGTGATCAAGGTCCGGGGGGGGAATGTCCACTACGGTGAGACTCACGCCCTGCGCAATATCAGTCTGGACGTCGGCCGCAACGAGGTGGTGGCGCTTATCGGGCCGTCGGGTTGCGGCAAGTCCACATTTATCCGCTGCCTCAACCGTATGAACGACACCATCGAGTCTGCCCGGGTGACCGGCGATTTTCGGCTGGATGGCACAGACATCTATGCACGGGATACCGACGTTGTCCTGCTGCGGGCCCGCGTCGGCATGGTCTTTCAGAAGCCCAATCCCTTTCCCAAGTCCATCTACGAGAACGTGGCCTACGGCGCACGAATTCACGGCCTGGCGAGCAATCGTGCGGAACTGGACGACATCGTCTACGGCAGCCTCGAGCGGGCGGGGCTGGTCAACGAAGTGAAGGATCGGCTGGATGAGCCGGGAACCGGACTGTCGGGCGGTCAGCAGCAGCGTCTGTGTATTGCCCGCACGATTGCCGTGAATCCGGAGGTGATCCTGATGGACGAACCCTGTTCCGCCCTGGATCCCATCGCCACGGCGCGCATCGAGGACCTGATCGACGAGTTGTCACAGCAGTACGCCATTGCCATTGTGACGCACTCCATGCAGCAGGCCGCGCGGGTGTCCAACCGCACGGCCTACTTCCACCTGGGAAGGCTGGTGGAAGTAGGCCCGACCGACAAGATCTTTACGAATCCTTCCCACAAGCTCACAGAGGACTACGTCACGGGCCGTTTCGGCTAGGCGTCGTCAGAAGAACTTGCCAACGTTCAGTGCCCAGGTGAAGGGATCTACCTCGACTGTTCCTAGCCCGGCACCGTCCAGCGACGCGTCGGAGTCAAGGTCGATGTAACGGATCTCGCCATTGAGGTACCAGCCGTTCCCGATGGAATAGTCCGTCCCTGCCTGAACGCCGAAGCCGAAAGAGTCATCCAGTTCCAGTTTGGTCCCGGTCAGTGCACCGGTCGTGTTCTCGTTGTAGATGATCGTGTAGTTCACGCCGGCGCCGACATAGGGTTTGAACGCGCCGTACTGGAAATGGTACTGAACGTTCAAGGTGGGCGGCAGGTGATCAATGGTGGCAACCCTGCCGGCCCCATCCAGATCCACGTCGTGCTCGAAGGGCGTGGCCAGCTGCAGTTCGACGGCCAGCGCATCCGTAAAGAAGTAGCTGACATTGAAGGTGAAGGACGTGTCGTCTTCCACCTGGAGATTGCCAGAGGATAGAGAAAGATTGTCGGATTTTGGATCCACATCCATGAATCCGCCCCGAATCAGCCAGTCGCCGGCCTTGACGTGTTGTATCTGATCCGCCTGCGCTGCACCGCACATCAGTGCCAGTCCGAGCGGGATTAGGGTCTTCTTCAAGGTCTTGCCTCCTGTTGAATATCCGATTGTCCCGCACCAATATGCGGGGGCCGCTGCTATAGAGGTGACCCTGATCCGGAAGTTCCTCAGGGGACGCGGAAACTTTTCTCGGGATGTCATTGTCATAGGCGAGGACACCACCACACCACCACACCACCAACGGAGAAAGTAGTGAAAACCATTGCCCTGATTTCTGCCTGCGCTCTGGCCCTGTCGATGTCCCTGTCAACGGCAGCGTTGGCGGACCGCTCTGAAGCGTTCGGCAACAACATCACCAACACCAATATCACCGAGGCGGAAATCCAGGCGGCCCAGGAGGCCTGGGGTAAAGCCCTGCTCCAGATCGGCAAGGACTTCGACCAGAAGGGCATCAAGGGCGCAACGGAGACGGCGAATGCTGTCCTGGATGCTGCCTATGGCTACAACATGGGAATTGTTCTCTTCAAGCCCACGCTAACCTCAGGCAAGCAGACCTTCCGCGCCACCAAGGCCGGAGCGCTGGCCTATTTCGTGGGGGGCAACAAGGACTATCCGAATGATTCCGGGTTCGCACTCAAGGGCTGGCAGAAGTACGAGTTCAAGAATGCCGGTGTGTACGTTGACGGCGATCTGGCCTTGACGATGGGCAATGTCATGTTGACCGGCAAGGACGGCAAGGTGACCACCGTCGACAAGACCTGGGGCTTCAAGAAGGACGACCAGGGCAAGCTGCGGATCGTCCTGCACCACTCGTCGCTTCCCTACACTCCCTGAGGAGCCTCGCGCCTGAGCCGCGACTGATGACCCCCGGGGCGGCAGCGTGCCTGCCGCCCCGCTCGGGCGCCGGGCAGGCTGCGCCGCTCGATGGCCCTCTCTCCCAGGGCTTTGACATCATTCTGAAACAATCCTGAAATACGCTAGCGCGCGTTGGGTTGAGGACTGGCTGCCCTTTCCAGCGGGTTAAGCCAGCATAAATTCTGAATGACGCTAGTGAGGTAGTACCCATGAGACTTGCTCTTGGAGCTTTGGCGCTCGTAGCCCTGCAGGTCGTGTTTACTGCACCTGCGGCCGCTGCCGTGGACGAGCAAACGGTGAAGGCCCTGATCGAACGGATTGAGGCGCAGGAGGCCCGCATCGCGGAGCTTGAAAAGGCCAACGAGGCGCGGCTCGCCGACCTGCCGAAGGCCGAGGGCGCCGAGACCAAAGCTGGCGCCCCAGCGGTGGTCGCCAGCGCACCGGTTCCAGCGCCGGCCCCGGCACTACCCTTCAAGATCGAGACCAAGGGCGGGCTCAAGATTGAGAGTCCCGACGGCAAGAATTCCTTCAGTTTTGGCGGCCGCATCCAGGTGGATGCCGCTCAGTACAGTAACGACCGCGATACGGCCGGAAACGACGTCTTTGGCAACGGAACGGCGTTTCGTCGCGTTCGTTTCGACGTCAAGGGCAAGATTCAGGAGGACTGGGGGTACCGGGTTCAGTACGACTTTGCCGATATCGGGCCCATCGGCCTGAAGGACGCGTACATCTCCTTCGACCGTTACGAGCCCTGGAAGCTGCAGATCGGTCAGTTCTTTCAGCCCTTCGGGCTCGAGCGGCAGACCAGTTCGAACAACATCACCTTCCTGGAGCGGGCGATGCCGACGAACGCAATAACCCCTGATCGTGCCATCGGCATCGCCCTCGCCACTGGCGGCACCCTGGGCGACGGGAAACTGGGTGATTTCATGCCCTTCTGGACGGCGAAGTCCGGCGTCTTTGGCATGCGCGCCCAGGATGATACTAATAGTGTGGCCAACGGTGCCGATGAGAGTATTGACCTTACAGGCCGGGTCACGATAGAGCCCCTCTACAACGCCACCCAACTCGTCCAGCTGGGCGCTTCCTTTCGGCGCCAGGAGACGAATGACGCGAGTGCGTTTACCCGCTTCCGTGCGTTGCCTGAGGTCGCCGTCTCCCAGTTCCGGCTCGTCGACACGGGTGATCTCAGTGGCGGCACCGGGTTGGTCCGGGACTTTAGCCAGTTTGGCGTCGATCTTGCCACGCTCTGGGGCCCGTTCGCGGCGCAGGGGGAGTGGATGAAGACCAACGTTGACCGGGGCGGGGGTCTTTCGAATCCTTCATTCGATGGTGGTTATGGCCAGGTCAGCTGGCTGTTGACAGGCGAGACCCGCGGGTTCAAGCCAGCCGACGCCGTACACGAGAAGGTCAAGCCGAAGCGTAACTTCGGGGACGATGGCTGGGGAGCGTGGGAAGTCGCGGCGCGCTACTCGACGCTGGATCTCTCCGATGCGGGCGTGATCGGTGGCAAAGAAGACAACCTCACGCTGGGGCTCAACTGGTACCCCAACGAGAGCCTTCGGTTCATGGCTAACTACATCAGAGTTCTGGATCTCGATCGCCCGGGCAACGTCTCTAACGATGTAGAGCCGAACATCCTGGTGATCCGGTCCCAGGTAGTCTGGTAGGGTCTGTAGCGACCGCTTCTTTGTTACGTCGACGGGCAGGGGCGGGATCCGCTGGATCCCGCCCCTTCTGTTTTTGCAGCCCGGGGATCAAGGGGTCTGAGGTCCGACACCCCAGCCACCGGCACCATAGCCCTTGGGTAAACCCGCATCGGGCGTAAAGCCATAGAGTTCATCCGTGGGCAACGCCCCGCTAAGTATCGACCGGACCTTCAACAGTTTCTCGATGTCGATACCCGTGCGGAGGCCCATGGCGTCCAGCATGAAGACCAGATCCTCGGTGACGATGTTGCCGCTGGCGCCGGGCGCATAGGGACAGCCGCCGAGCCCGCCGAGCGAACTGTCCAGCGTGGTGATGCCCTCTTCGAGAGCTGCCAGCGCATTCGCCAAACCAAGCCCACGGGTGTTGTGCAGGTGGACGCCGCTCAGCTTGTCCTCACCAACCTCTTTCCGCACCAGACGAATCAGCCGCCGCACCTGGGCCGGATTGGCATAGCCCGTCGTGTCTGAAAGGCCGATGTCATCGCAGCCAGCCTCCAGCAGGGCCACGGCCAGTTCCACCACTTTGGCTTCCGGCACCACGCCTTCAAGGGTGCAGCCGAAGGCCGTGGCGACATTGCCCTCGAATCCAGGGCGCTGGTCTGCGGGGAGCGAACGCAGCAGCTCCACGATGCGCCGGACGTCTTCCAGAACCTCCGCGTGGGTTTTCCGCAGGTTGGCCTTGCTGTGGGTCTCACTGGCCGACAGCGGAATCGCGATCTTGTGGGCGCCCGCTGCGATGGCGTCCGCGGCGCCCCGAAAGTTGGGTACGAGTGCCAGTACGGTAAGGCCCGGGATAGTCCGGGCATACGCAACCACTTCGGCGGCATCGGCCATCTGAGGAAGAATCCTTGCCGGGACGAAAGAGCACACCTCGATCTCCCGGACGCCAGCGGCGGCTTCCGCCGCAATCCAGGCCTTCTTGGCTGTCGTCGGCATCCTGGATTTGATGCTCTGCAGGCCGTCTCTTGGGCCTACTTCACTCACCAGAACGTCAATGTCGTGCGTGCCTGCCATGCGAAAGTCCTGTCGATCCAAGCGCCATATTCTATATGGGGGCGGGGTGGGGGATAATCCACGGCTTAACCAAAGGTGGCGCCATGACAGGTCGACAGGGGTTGCCCCTTGCGGGGGTAAGGGTCATCGAATTTACCCACATGGTGATGGGACCCGCGGCAGGCCTCATCCTTGCCGACCTCGGTGCGGATGTCATCAAGATCGAGCCGGTGGATGGCGACAGCACCCGACGGCTGCCCGGGTCCGGAGCGGGGTACTTCCCCATGTACAACCGCAACAAGCGCAGTCTGTGCGTGGATCTCAAGGCCGATGAGGGCCGTCACCTCGTGTTGCGCCTCATCGAGGGCGCCGACGTGCTGATCGAGAACTTTCGGCCCAGGACGATGGACCGGCTCGGGTTCGGCTACGAGACGCTCAAGGATCTTCATCCACGGCTCATCTACTGCTCCGAGAAGGGCTTTTTGAGCGGCCCCTACGAGAACCGTACGGCCCTCGACGAGGTGGCCCAGATGATGGGTGGTCTCGCCTACATGACCGGCCCCCCGGGGCAACCCTTGCGGGCGGGCACCTCGGTCATCGACGTGCAGGGTGGCATGTTTGGCGCGGTTGGCGTTATCGCGGCCCTGTATCAGCGCCACGCCACCGGTCGGGGCCAGAACATCGTAGCGTCCCTTTACGAGAGCACGGTTTTTCTCGTCGGCCAGCACATGGCGCAGTTTGCAGTGACGGGCAAGCCCGCCGCGCCCATGCCGGTGCGGGTTTCCGCCTGGGCCATCTACCAGGTCTTCGAAACCAGTGATGCCCAGCAGGTGTTTGTCGGCGTGGTGAGTGACAAGCAGTGGAAGGATTTCTGCTCTGCCTTCGAATTGCACGACCTGGCCGCCGACCGCTCGCTGGATGGCAACAACGACCGGGTGGCCCACAAGGAGCGCCTCCTGCCAGTCATCAAGGCCACGTTCCGGAAGTACACCAAGCAAGAACTGATGGCCAAGCTCGAGAAGACCGGCTTGCCCTTTGCGCCCATCACCAGGCCGGAAGAACTTTTCGACGACCCACACCTGGCCGCCAACAATGGCCTGCTCCCGCTCACGGTGACGGATGGGCCTCGGGCGGGAGAAAAGACCCGCCTGCCGGCGTTGCCGCTGGAAATGGACGGCGCCCGCTTCGGCGTGCACCGGGATGTGCCCCGCGCCGGAGAGCACACCCGGGAGATTCTTCGTGAGGCTGGCTATGGGGACGCGGAAGTGCAGGCACTGCTGACCCGCAAGGTTATCGCTGCGCCGTAGGAGCGCCGACCGGCGCGATCGGCCTAGCGATCGGCCTAGCGATCGGCCTAGCGATCGACACAGCGATCGACACAGCGATCGCGCCTAAAGGCGCTCCTACAACGCTTTTGGCAGGTAGATCCACGGGCGCCGAGTCCGGTCACGATCCCGGAAGGCGAGGATCTCGGCGTCCAGCTTCAGGGTCACTGCAATCGAGTCGAGGCCTTCCAGCAGCATCTCCCTGTCGGCTGTGGGGAGCTGGAAGCCATGCCGGGTTTCGTCCGGGGCAATCACCAGGCACCGGAGCAGATCCACCGTCACCTGCTTCTTGCCAGGGTCTGCCTCGACCTGCCCGGCCAGTGCTTCCACGACGGAGTTGTCCAGCACCACAGGCACGATGCCGTTGCGCACGCAATTGCCCTGAAAGATCGCCCCGAAGCTCGGCGCGATGACCGCCCGAATACCCCATTCGCGCAGTGCCCAGACCGCGTGTTCCCGGGACGATCCGCAACCGAAGTTGATGCCGGACAAGAGGATGCGGGCGCGCCGATAGGGTTCCCGATTAAGGATGAAGTCGGGATTTTCCTCCCGGCTCCCCGGGGCCTGGTAGCGCCAGCCAGCGAAGAGTCCTTCCGCCAGGCCCTCCTTGGACACGCGCTTCATCTCGCGACTGGGGATGATGGCATCCGTGTCGATGTTGATGCGCAGGAGAGGGGCTGCGATGGCGGTCAGGGTGGTGAACTTCTCCATGGGTACGTCCCTAGTCTCTCGGCCGCATCTCGCGCACGTCCGCCAGGGCGCCGGCGATTGCCGAGGCGGCGACCGTGGCCGGGCTCGCCAGGTGGGACCGGGTGCGGGGTCCCTGGCGATTCTCGAAATTCCGGTTGGTACTGGTTACCACCCGTTCCTCGAGGCCGAAGCTCTCGCCGCCGGCATAGAAACACATGGAGCAGCCGGACTCCCGCCACTCGAAGCCCGCCTCCCGGAAAATCTGATCCAGGCCTTCGGCCTCCGCGGCCTTCTTCACCAGGCTCGAGCCCGGCACGCAGATGGCCCGGACGCCGCTGGCGACGTGCCGGCCGCGCAGGACGCCGGCAGCTTCCCGCAGATCACTGAGCCGGCTGTTGGTGCAGGAGCCGATGAAGGCCGCGCCGATGGGTAAACCGGCGAGGCGTGTGCCCGGCGTGAGGCCCATGTAGAGGAGAGCCCGCTCGGCCGACTGGCGCCGGTTAGCGTCTGTCTCGGCCGCCGGATCCGGCACCTGGCCGTCGATGCCCGCGCCCTGCTGGGGACTGGTGCCCCACGTGATCTGGGGAGCGAGCGGGCTGCAGTCCACCTCGAGTTCCCGGTCGAAGATTGCGTCCGGGTCTGAGGGCAGGGTGCGCCAGTGGGCTACAGCGCTCGCCCACTGGTCCGGCCCCGGGGCGAACGGCCGACCTCTGACATATTCAAAGGTGAGCTCGTCGGGCGCCACGATGCCTGTCCAGGCGCCAAATTCAACGGCCATGTTGCACAGGGTCAGGCGGGCCTCCACCGGCAGGGCACGGATGGCGCTGCCGGCGAACTCGATCGCGTAACCGGCACCGCCGGACGCGCCGAAACGGCTGATGAGATGCAGCATCAGGTCCTTGGCATACACCCGCGGCGCCAGTGTGCCCTCGAAGCGGATGCGCATGGCTTTCGGCTTGCGGACTGCCAGGGTCTTCGTGGCCAGGGCGTGTTCGCCTTCGGTCGAGCCGATGCCCCAGGCGAGGGCCCCGAGGCCGCCCAGTGTGCAGGTGTGGCTGTCTGGACAAACCAGCGTGACGCCGGGCAGCGCGATGCCCTGTTCCGGAGAGACCACGTGGACGATGCCCTGCCGGTCGTCGCCCAGGTCGAAGAGTGTGATTCCGGCAGCTCTGGCCGAGGCCCGCGTGCTCGTAATGAACTCCCGGCCGCCGGGCATCCGGGTGTCGTCGGTGCGTCCTGCCGTGGTATCCACGATGTGATCCATGGTGCAGAACACCTGCTCCGGGTTTCTGACCCGCCGCCCTGCCTCTTCCAGACCCTTCAGGGCGACGCTGCCGGTTCGTTCGTGGAGGAAGATGCGGTCGATGAACAGCAGACTGGTGGCGTCTCCCAGTTCGGCGATGGTGTGCTCTGCCCAGAGCTTGTCAAGAATCGTGCGGCCCATGGTGCTGTGTGGCGTCACTCCGGGAACAGGCTGGCTTCAGGGGCGCAGTAAGCTGAAAATACGGACGCGATGATAGCAGTTAAGGAACGGGACGAGAGTCGCGGGGCTGGCCAGAGTCCCGTCCGGTTGACCCCGCGCGTGCTCGGGACAATCTGGGGCATCGGCGGCGTTGCCGCCGTGCTGGTTTACGCCGCTGTCACCCTCGGCCGCTATGCACTGGAAGCGCTGGTTGCCGGGCTTGAACCCGTCGCGTGGTTCTTGCTGGTGGCGAACACGGCGTTCATGGCCTGGGCAGAAGGGTACCGGGGGTTCCAGCAGCGTTTTTCCCCGCGGGTGGCAGCCCGGGCCCTGCATCTCTACCGCCATCCGACACTGCCCCGCCTGTTGCTGGCCCCGCTGTTCTGTGCGGGGTTCTTTGGGGCTACGCCCCGCCTTCTGCGCACGATCTGGCTCGGTACGGGCCTCATCGTCCTCGCGGTACTGCTCTTCAATCAACTCCCCCAGCCCTGGCGGGGAATTCTGGACGCCGGGGTGCTGGTGGGCATGATCTGGGGGACGACGTCACTGCTGGTCGCGACCTGGACCACCTTTGGCGAGCGCCGGGAGATGGTGCCCGCTGAGGTGCCTGACGCCGTGCCTGACGGCGTGCCTGGCGGGGATCACGAGACCACAGGGCTATAATCCATCCATGCTCTCCCATGTTGATGCCGGCAATCAGCCCACCATGGTGGACGTCAGCGGCAAGACCGTAACGCGGCGAACTGCCCAGGCCCGCGTGCGGGTACTGCTGCCGCCAGCGGTAAGGGCGGCATTTGCCGACGGCGAAATACGCACCCCAAAAGGGCCCGTCTTCCAGACGGCGATCATCGCCGGAACGATGGCTGCCAAACGCACCCATGAGCTGATTCCCTTCTGCCACCCCATCGGGCTCGATGCCTGCCGCATCGAGATCGTCCTCGATGCCGGCGGTGACGTCGTGATTGACTGCACGACCCGGGTGGACCACCGCACGGGGGTGGAAATGGAGGCGCTGACGGGCGCGTCCGTGGCGGCGCTCACCATCTACGATATGTGCAAGGCACTGTCCCACGACATCGTCATCACTGACCTGCGCCTCGTCAGTAAAACGGGTGGCAAGAGTGACGTCGGGCCCGCCGCGCCCCCGCAGGAACAAGGCGCCAGCCGCTGAAGCCGATGACGGTCCCCAGGCTGCGGGGCCTCGTCCTCGCCGGTGGTCAGAGTTCCCGCATGGGTGCGGACAAGGCAGCGTTGCTGGTTGACGGCCGAACCCTGCTGGCCAGGAGTGTCGAGGCGGTAGAGCCTTACACGGCCAGCGTGCACGTGGCTGTCCGGCCCGAACAGGCGGACGACGCCCTGCGCCAGCAGTTTGCCCTGCTGTTTGACCAGGCTCCCGCCCGGGGTCCGGCGGCAGCGCTGCTGGCAGCGTGGCGCCACGATCCTGCAGCCGCGTGGCTGGTCCTTGCCTGCGACATGCCGGCTCTGGGGAGCGGCGCGCTGCAAGCCCTCGTGACCGGTCGCGATCCGTCCCGCGGCGGCACCGCCTGGCGTAGCCCGGACGATGACCTTCCCGAAGCGTTGTGCGCCATCTGGGAACCCGCTACCCTCG
>JBBQJK010000036.1:0-10327 GCA_038325835.1 Gammaproteobacteria bacterium | reverse complement strand
TTTCAGCGTGTAGCGGTGAATGCGGGCCAGCAGCCTGCGGTCACACCACTCCTCGGCGGTCGAGGGCGTGGAGAAGCGGCCGCGCATCGCCTGCCCTTCCACCTCGAGAGCCACCAGGGCTATCTCCACAGCCGCCGGGGGCACCCCGAGGGGTGCTGCCAGCAGGAAGGACGTCACGGGGCCCAGCGTCTCCAGCCGGCTGCGGAGCAGGTCCCGCAGAGCCTGCTCCCGGGTCTCAGCGACGCTGCGCTGGCCCCCGTGGACCGCCGCTATGGGTGGCTCTGCGTTGAGGTTCGGGCAGACGAGCTGCAGCTGGGCGAGGCGCTCGGCACTGACCCACAGGGGGTGGCCACCCGGCACGGCCACGACCGTCGCCCGCCGGTCTGCGCGCAGAGTTGCCAGCAGGGCGGACCAGGGCAGACGGTCGGCGGGCTTAAGCTCCGGGACCGTCAGGAAGCCCGCCAGGGTCAGGCCATCGTGCAGCTCGTCCGGCGTCCGGGCTTCGGGCCAGGCCTCCAGGCACACCTGGCGAATGGCCTCGGGGTCGAGCCGCCCGATCGTGGCGGCCTCTTCCGGATCCAGCAGGTTCCGCGTCCGGATAGCCCGGGTGCGGCGTTCCTCCGCCGGCGCATCGTCCAGAAAGGCAAAGGGCCGGGCGCTGATGATCTCCTGAGCCAGGGGTGAGGGCGTCGTGAGTTCCCGGGTCAGAATCTCCACGTTCCCCAGGCTGACGTCCTTCAGCAGCGCTTCCAGTCCGTTCACATCCATGAGCTCGTGCAGGCAGTCGTGGAGCGCCTGCTGGACCAGGGGGTGATCCGGCACCTCCCGGTCACCGGCCAGGTTCTCCGCGCAGGCCACCTGATCGGGAAACACGAGGGCGAGCAGATCGTCCGAATCGCTGCGCTGGAACTGGGGTGGTACCTTGCGGCCATTGCGATAGCGCCGGATGGCCAGTGCCGTGGTCGCCACCCAGCGCCACCGGGTGGGAAACATCGGTGCCTGCAGGACTGCCTGGGTGAGCACCTCCCGGACGGTTTCAGCCCGCAGATAACCATGGATCTCCTCCAGGGGAAAGCTGTGAGTGGGGCCCAGAGACAGGACGATGCTGTCCTCGAGAGCCGCTGCCTGCAGCTCAAAGTTGAACTGCCGGCAAAAGCGCTTGCGCAGCGCCAAACCCCAGGCCCGATTCAGCCGCGAACCCAGCGGTGAGTGGATGACGAGGTGCGTGTCCCCCACTTCATCGAAGAAACGCTCGAAGATCAGCGTGCGCCGGGTCGGGAGCACGCCCAGCGCCGCCCGCGCGCTGGCCAGGTAGGTGGTGAGCTGGTCGCTCGCCGAGGCCGGCAGTCCCAGCGTGGTCTCGAGCCAGCTGCGCACCGCGGCCTCCCCGTCGGCGAGCCGCAGATCCACCTCTTCCCGCAGGCGGGATACCGCCAGGGACAGCTCGTCGGTCCGGCCCGGCGACTCACCGAACCAGAAGGGTATGTTCGGCGGCTGGCCGTGGGCGTCTTCCACATACACGCGCCCCGTTTCCACCTTCCGTACCCGGTAGGAGGTGTTGCCCAGCTGGAAGATGTCGCCAGGCAGACTGTCAAAGGCGAAGTCCTCGTTGAGAGAGCCGATAGGCAGGCTCTCCGGCAGGAGGACCACGTCATAGTCGAACTGGTCGGGGATAGTGCCGCCGTTCGTAATCGCCGTGAGCCGGGCGCCGGGCCGGGCCCGCAGCCGCTGGTTGACCGCATCGTAATGCACATGGGCGGCACGCCGTCCCCGCGCCGTGTTGTAGCCATCGGCCAACGTGTGGACCACGCCGTCGAACGCGGCGCGGCTGAGTTCCCGGTAGGGCCAGGCCCGCCGGACGAGCGCGTAGAGGTCGTCGCAGGTCCACTCGCCCATCGCGACTTCTGCCACCAGCTGCTGGGCCAGCGCATCCAGTGAGGGCCCCTGCAGGTGGATTGCGTCCAGCTCCTCACGCCGAACAGCGTCCAGCAGGGCCGTGCACTCGACGAGGTCATCCCGGGACACGGGAAACAGGCGGCCCTTGGGCAGCCGGTCCACGCCGTGACCCGAGCGGCCGACGCGCTGCAGGAGTGTGGCAATGCTCTTGGGCGACGCGATCTGGCAGACGAGATCCACGTCGCCGATATCGATGCCAAGTTCGAGGGAAGCCGTGGCGACGAGGACCTGGAGTTTCCCAGCCTTGAGGCGCTCCTCCGCGTCCAGGCGGTGATCCCGGGCGAGACTGCCGTGATGGGCCGTCACCGCGTCTTCACCCAGCCGGTCGGCGAGATGACGCGCTGCCCGCTCTGCAAGGCGCCGCGTGTTGACGAAGATCAGCGTGGTGCGATGTTCGCGCACGAGCTCGGCGAGGCGGTCATAGATCTCAGCCCACACCTCGTTGGCCATGACGGGCCCCAGCGACGACGCCGGCAGTTCCAGCGCCAGATCCCGGCGGCGGGTGAAGCCGGCATCCACGATCGTGCAAGCCGGGGTGGTGCCGGACGCCCGGTTGCCCACCAGGAACTCGGCCATGCGCTCCATGGGCTTCTGGGTCGCGGAGATGCCGATGCGCACGGGCTCCTGCCCGCAGAGTGCGGTGAGCCTCTCAAGGGACAGAGCCAGGTGGGCGCCGCGCTTGGTGTCTGCCACGGCGTGCAGCTCATCAACGATCACCGTGCGTACCGTCGAGAGCATCGCCCGCCCCGACGCGGAGGTGAGCAGGATGTAGAGCGACTCGGGCGTGGTCACCAGAATATGGGGCGGCGTGCGCCGCATGCGCGCCCGCTCGAGCTGGGGCGTGTCCCCGGTCCGCACTGCCGTGCGAATCTCGACCTGGTCGAAAATGTTCAGACGTTCCTGGATGCCGGCCAGCGGTTCCACCAGGTTCTTGCGGATGTCGTTGGATAGCGCCTTCAGCGGGGAGACATACAGGACGCGGGTTTCATCCGGCAGGCCGTGCCCGGCAAGGCCCTCCTTCAGCAGCGCATCGATGGCCGCCAGAAAGGCGGCAAGGGTCTTGCCGGAGCCCGTTGGGGCGGCCAGCAGCGTGTGCCGCCCGGCCAGGATGGCCGGCCAGGCCCCGGCCTGCACGGGCGTGGGGACGCCAAAGCGGTCACTGAACCAGCCGGCAATGGCGGGGTGAAAGTCGGGGAGCGGCATCCTCGGACTATAGCGCCGTTGTAGGAGCGTCTTGTAGGAGCGCCTTTAGGCGCGATCCCGGCGTTTCGCGCCAAACGGCGCTCCTACAAGGCGGTCCTACCGGGAGTACGTGGCCATCAATTCAGCCGTGCCGAGACTGTTCGCCAGAACGTTGTAGCCCACGAAAGCGGCCGTGGCAGCGGGCGGCAGGTCGAGCTTGTCGACCTTCAGCGCGTGGAGCCGGAAGTAGTAGCGGTGGGCCTTGTCCCCGGGCGGCGGGCAGGGCCCGCCATAGCCGGCGGTGCCGAAGTCGGTGTTGCCCTGCATCACGCCGGCGGGCAGCAGGGTCGCGGCAGGATCCCCCGCCCGGGCCGGCAGGGACAGTACGTTGGCGGGAATGTTCCAGACGACCCAGTGCCACCAGCCGCTGCCCGTGGGCGCATCGGGGTCGTACATCAGCAGCGCAAAACTCTTCGTGCCCGCCGGCGGGTTCCGCCAACTCAGGGCCGGAGACTGGTTGCCGCCGGTGCAGCCGAAGCCGTTGTAGACCTGCTTGAGGGCGATGGGCTGTCCCGGTACCAGGTCGGGGCTGACGAGCTGAAAGGCAGCGTCTTCAGCGTGGGCAGTACCGAGAACGAGGAGCAGAGTGGCGAACGCAAGACGCATGAGGTGTTTCTCCTGTAGGAGCGGCTTCCGCCGCGACCGGCACCCTGTATAGCAGACTGGCGAGCGCGCCGGTCGGCGCTCCTACGGCAGGTGCAACTCCGGGTGGTCCCGAAAGTACGCCAGCACCTCCGGATTCGTCAGCGCGTCCGCATTCCCCGGCAGCTCCCCGTGCACAACGGCCCGGACTGCCAGCTCGGTCAGCTTGCCGCTCCGGGTGCGGGGCAGCTCGGGCACCTGCAGGACCTTCGCCGGCACATGGCGCGGCGACAGCGCGTGGCGCACGGTGCTGCGGATCTTCTTCGTCAGGTCCGGATCCAGTTGCTGCCCGGCTGCCAGCACGACAAACAGCACGATCCGCTCGTCCCCTGCCCACCGCTGCCCGATGGCCAGGCTCTCCAGCACCTCGGGCAGGGTCTCTACGGCGCGATACAACTCCGCCGTCCCGAGGCGCACACCGCCGGGATTCAGCACCGCGTCCGAGCGGCCGTGAATGATCAGACCACCCGACGGCGTGTGCTCGGCGTAATCGCCGTGAGCCCAGACGCCGGGGAAGCGGGCAAAGTACGCCCGCCGGTACTTCTCGCCGCTGGTATCGCCCCAGAACCCGACGGGCTGGGACGGGAAGGGGCGGGTGCAGACGAGCTCGCCCCGACCCTGCAGCAGCGGCTTCCCGGCCGGGTCGAAGATCTCCACCGCCAGACCCAGTGCGATGCACTGCAGTTCCCCGCGACGCACAGGCAGCAGGGGATTGCCCAGCGCAAAGCACCCGCAGATGTCCGTGCCGCCGGAGATCGAGGCCAGCTGCACGTCCGTCTTCACGCTGTCGTACACGGCGTCGAAGGTCGACGGGGCCAAGGGTGACCCGGTGGACAGGATCGTGCGCAGGGTCGTCAGGCGGCAGGTGTCCCGGGGTCGCGTGGCACTCTTCGCCAGCCCCGCCAGGTACCGGGCACTCGTGCCGAAGACCGTGATCCCCTCCTCGTCCACCAGGCGCCACAACGCGCCGGAGTCCGGGTGGGTCGGCGAGCCGTCGTAGAGCACCAGCGTGGCGCCGCTCGCGAGGCCACTGACCAGCCAGTTCCACATCATCCAGCCGCAGGTCGTGAAGTAGAACAGCCGGTCAGCCCGGTGCAGGTCGGAGTGCAGGACGTGCTCCTTCAGGTGCTGCAGCAGCGTGCCGCCGGCACCGTGCAGGATGCCTTTCGGCGGACCGGTAGTGCCTGATGAGTAGAGAATATAGACAGGGTGCGCGAAGGGCGTAGCGACGAACTCCAGGGGTGCGGCCTCGGCGGTCAGTGCCTGCCAGTGGATGCAGTCGGGGATCTCGCCAACGCCCACCACGGCGGACAGTCCTGGCAGGCGCCGGACGATCTCCCGCACCGTGTCTCGCGTATCGATCCACTGGCCCGCGTACCAGTACCCCGCCGTGGCGATGAGCACCCTCGGCGCGATCGGTGCGAAGCGGTCGCCCACACTGGCCGCCCCGAAATCCGGTGAACAGGACGACCAGATCGCACCCAGGCTGGTGGTCGCCAGCATGCCGATGACAGCCTCGGCGCCATTGGGCAGGAACGCGGCCACCCGGTCCCCGGGTCCGACGCCGTGCCGGCGCAGTCCGGCGGCGGCCCGACTCACCTGTTCGTGCAGGTCCCGGTAACTGAGCTCGCCCCGCTGCCCCGTTTCGTCCCGCCAGATCAGCGCCGGGTGGTCATCACGAAAGCGCAGCAGGTTCTCGGCAAAGTTGAGCGTGGCGCCAGGAAACCAGCGGGCTCCGAGCATCTGATCGCCATCTTCCAGAACGGCATCGGGAGCGCGGCGCCAGCGCAGATCACAGAAGGTGGCGAGGCTGCCCCAGAACGCCTCGGGACAGGCGACGGACCAGCGGTGGAGGCTCTCGTAGTCAGGGAAAGTCAGGGATAGGCGGGTCTCTACCCAGCGGGCGAAGCGGCTGAGGTGGGATCGAGCCACGCGCGCCGGATCGGGCTGCCAGAGCATCGCGCCGGTCGGCGGGATCGCGGGGATCGCGCCTAAAGGCGCTCCTACGGGGGGTGGGTTAGCCACCGATGTAGTACATCTCCACCTTTTCGGTGGCAGGCTTCAGCGCCCGCAATTCGCTGTACCGGTCTTCCCGGTTGGTCCAGACCCCGGTGATCACTGCCCGCAACTGGTCATCGCTCACGCCGGCCCGCATTGGACCCTTGAGATCCACGCCCCGGGAGGCAAACAGGCAGGTGTAGAGCTGGCCGTCGGAGGACAGGCGGCCCCGGGTGCAGGAACCACAGAAGGGCTCCGACACCGACGAGATGAAGCCAACTTCACCACGGCCATCGTCGAAGCGGTAGCGCTCGGCGACTTCGCCATGGTAATTCGCTTCTACCGCGGTTAGCGGCCAGTGGGCGCCAAGCATCGCGAGCAGCTCCTTCGAAGGCATGGTATCGCTGGCCTGCCAGTGATTGATGGTCCCGACGTCCATGTACTCGATGAAGCGCACGATCACGCCCGTGCCCCGGAAGTGCTGGACCAGATCCACCACGGTGTGCTCGTTCACGCCGCGCTTGACCACGGCGTTGACCTTGATCGGCGCGAGCCCGGCAGTGACGGCTTCCTGAATGCCCTCGAGAACCTGGGCCTTGCTGCCCCGGCCCCCGCTCATCTGGAGGAACACGGCGTCGTCAAGGGAGTCCAGGCTGACGGTGACCCGGGAGAGGCCCGCCGCCTTCAGGGCAGCGGCGTGCTGGGCCAGCAGGATGCCGTTGGTGGTGAGCGCAATGTCGTCGATGCCCGGCACGCGGGAGAGATCGCCCACCAGCTCGGCAATGTTCGGCCGGAGCAACGGTTCGCCACCGGTGATGCGCAGCTTGCGGACGCCCAGCCCGGCAAAGATGTGCGCAAGCCGCAGGATCTCCTCGAATGAGAGCCTCTCGCTGCTTTTCAGGAACTGGAAGTCCGGGTGGTATTTGTCCTCGGGCATGCAGTAGGGACAACGGAAATTGCAGCGGTCCATGACGGAAATCCGCAGGTCCCGCAGCGGCCGTTGCAGGCGGTCCGCCATGGCGGGCAACGCGTCCTTCCGGTAGAGCGGGAGCACTTTTTCAGGCATGGGCCGATGGTAGCAGACGGTCCGGCGTGGGCATTGATATCGCTCATCCCGATATACTCGGGGTGATGACGGCAGCGATGCAGGCGGTGGAGATTTCCCGGGCTGGACCGCCGGAAGTCCTGCGCGTCTGCACTCGCCCGGTGCCGGTCCCAAAGGACGGGGAGGTCCTGATCCGCGTTGCAGCAGCCGGCGTAAACCGGCCGGATTGCCTGCAACGGGCGGGGGGCTATCCCCCACCCCCCGGCGTCTCCGATCTGCCGGGTCTTGAGATCGCGGGAACCGTAGTCGCAGCAGCCCCGGGCGTGACAGCACCAGCGGTGGGCGACCGGGTCTGCGCGCTCGTGGCGGGCGGTGGCTATGCCGAGTACTGCGTGGCGCCGGCCGTGCAGTGCCTGCCTGTTCCGGAAGCACTCAGCACCCTGGAGGCCGCCGCGATCCCCGAGACCTTCTTTACGGTCTGGACCAACGTTTTCGAGCGCGGCCACCTGCAGTCCGGGGAAACACTGCTCGTGCATGGCGGCGCCAGCGGCATTGGCACCACGGCGATCCAGCTGGGCGTGGCCTTCGGCGCCCGCGTCTACGCCACGGCCGGCAGCGACGAGAAGTGTGCACTGTGCGTCGAGCTCGGCGCTGACCGCGCCGTGAATTACCGGACGGCGAAGTTTCTCGACGTCATTCTTCAGGCGACGAACAAGCGCGGCGTGGACGTCATCCTCGACATGGTTGGCGGCCCTTATCTGGCTGACAATATTCGCCTGCTTCGGGAAGAAGGGCGGCTGGTCTGTATCGCAGCGCTGGGCGGCCCGCAGGCCGAGATCAACCTGGGCCAGGTGTTCGTCAAGCGCCTGACCCTGACCGGCTCCACCCTGCGCAACCGTCCCAGCGAGGAGAAGGGGCGAATTGCCCGGGCCCTGGAGGCAGCCGTGTGGCCGCTCCTCGAGCAACGGGTCATCGTCCCCGTGATTCAGCACGTGCTCCCCCTCCAGTCAGCGGTGGAGGCGCACCGCATCCTGGAGGCCAACGAGGCGATGGGCAAGATCGTCCTGCAGATGACGGCAGACCCGTGAGTGAGAAGGCGCTCCTGCAGCGCTTCGACGCCTGGCGCCAGACCGGCAGGCCGCTGGCCCTCGCCACCGTCGTCAGTACCGCTGGCTCCACCTACACGAAGCCGGGGCAACGGATGCTGATCACCGAGTGGGGTGACTACGAGGGGCTGATCAGCGGTGGCTGCCTGGAAGGCGACCTGGCGCTCCATGCCGGGCAGGTGATCACCTCCGGTGAGCCGCGCATCGTCACCTATGACCTGCGGGGCGAGGACGACGCTGTGTTCGGGCTCGGTATCGGTTGCGACGGGCTGTTGCGGGTCCTCCTGCAGCGCCTGCTTCCTGCGGACGGTTTCGAGCCCTTTGCGCGCATCGTCGAGATCCTCCGGGGGGACGCTCCGGCCCGGTGTGCCGTCGTCCTCGCGGATCACGGCGACCTCCGCGTCGGTACGACGCTGCTCAGCGCAAAGCCAGGCGACGGTTGGCCCGATCTGGCCACTGCCGAGGTACTGGACACGATGCTCAGGCCCCTGCCCCGCCTGCTGGTGCTGGGCGCCGGACCGGACGCCCTGCCCATCGTGACCCAGGCAGATGCGTTGGGCTGGCGCGTGACGCTGGTGGATCACCGGCCGGCCCATCTGGAGCGACCCGGGTTTCACGCCGCTGAGTCGCGGGTGTGTGTACCGGCGGAAGAACTGGCGACAGCGATTGCACTGCCCGTCTACGCCGCGGCCCTGGTCATGAGCCATCACCTGGCCACGGATCGCAGTTATCTGGCGGCGCTGGCGGGGAGCGCCGTTCCTTATATAGGACTGCTTGGACCTGCCGGTCGTCGGGACCGCTTACTCCGGGCACTGGGCGGTGTCGCCTTCTTGCTGGAAGGCAGGCTCCACGGGCCCGCGGGGCTCGACATCGGCGCAGACTCCCCGGAGTCCATCGCCCTGTCGATTCTGGCCCAGGTTCATGCCATGACGGGCAGGCGCCAGTGACCGACGCTCCACGCCGCCGGATCGACGTGAGCGAAGCGGCGGCCTTGATCGACGCCCGGCTGCGCGGCTGGGGAACCGTGCGCGTACCCATCGACGCGGCCCAGGGCGAGGTGCTGCGGCAAACGGTTACCGCGGAGCGGGACCAACCACCCTTTGATCGCGTCACCATGGATGGCATCGCGATTCGCCACAGCGGGTTCGCTGCGGGCGCGCGAACGTTCCAGGTGGTGGGCACTCAGGGTGCCGGCAGCCCACCGGTGCCCCTGCATGATGAGCGCAATTGCGTCGCCATCATGACCGGTGCCGCGTTGCCGTCTGGCGCCGATACGGTCGTGCCGGTGGAACGTATCAACCGGGAAGGCCAGACGGCCAGCATCGCAGCGGGCTATGTGCCCGTGGCCGGCCAGTTCGTTCACAGGCGGGCGTCGGACCACCCTCTGGGCGCGACGCTGCTGTCGCCCGGCACGCTACTGGGCCCGCCGGAGATGGCCGTCCTCACGGTCGGGGGCTCGGGATTCGTGGCAGTGGCGCGAAGGCCTGCCATAGCCGTCATCTCGACGGGTGATGAACTGGTGGACGTCGGAGCAGCGCTCGGGCCCGCCCAGATTCGCTCGTCCAACGACCGGGCTATCGCGGCAGCGCTCGCCAACCGTGGTTTCCTCGCTTGTGATCGGCTGCACCTGCCCGACGACCCCGCCGTCCTCGAGCGGGAATTGCGCCAGCTGCTCGCGGCGCAGGACGTGCTGATCCTCACGGGCGGCGTGTCCATGGGCGAGTTCGACTACGTGCCCCGGGTACTTCAGGACCTGGGCATGGAACTGGTTTTTCACAAGGTGTTGCAGCGTCCCGGCATGCCACTCTGGTTCGGGATCTCGCCCGCCGGCAAGCCGGTCTTTGCGCTGCCCGGCAATCCCGTCTCGAGCCTGGTGTGCCTGGTGCGGTATGTCGCTCCGGCACTCACCGCAGCGCTGGGAGCAACGGCACGGCCGGAACCGGTGGTGCGGCTTGCCCAAGCCGTGCGCTTCGAGCCGGATCTGACGTATTTCCTGCCGGTGACGCTGGCCTACACCCCGGACGGCCAGTGTGTCGCAAGCCCGAAGCCGACGAACACGTCAGGCGATTTGATTGCTCTCGGCGGGACCGACGGCTTTATCGAGCTACCGCGGGGCACGTCGGACTTCGCGCCGGGGTTCACGGCCCGCTTCTACGCCTGGTAGGAGCGGCTTCAGCCGCGATCGCCACAGCGGGCCGCACCGTCCACTTTCACAGGCCCCGACAGCAGACCATTCCACCAGGCGTTCGCGCTCCTCCACCAGAAGCTTTAGCGCCTCGGCGTCGATGCGTTCAAGTTCGCTATTGATGAAGGGACTCTAGCACCAGCGTCTTGCGGG
>JBBQJK010000035.1:0-10386 GCA_038325835.1 Gammaproteobacteria bacterium | reverse complement strand
CCATGATGAGGCGCTTCGTGACCTGATCGATGGCGATGACCAGAACACTGACGAGTAGCCAGCGGAGGCTCGGTCTGGGGCTCATACGAAGCTCCGGGTTTCGCCACTGCCAGCCACGTTGCTGACGCAGCGACTGCAGAGCTCCGGGTGCGCTGCCGCGGAGCCCGTGTCCGCCCGGTGATGCCAGCAGCGCACGCACTTGGCATCCGCAGAGGGCGCCGCCGCGACCCAGAACTCGCCGCCGGACAGAGTGCCAGCCAGCGAGTCGGTTGGATGCTCGGCCCCGGACCGCACGGTCGCTGCCGAGGTAATGAAGAGAAAACGCAGTTCCTCGCCAAGCCGCTCCAGCTGGCTACGGAGTTCGCCATCGGCGTAGATCGTCAGCGTTGCATCCAGGCTGGAACCGATCACACCCGACTCCCGCAGGGCCTCCAGGGCGCGGGTGGTCGGCTCACGGACGGCAAGCAGGCTCGTCCAGTCCAGGGTTTGGGCCGCCATTTCCGGGAGTTCGTGCCAGACAGACAGCAGCACAGAGGGTGGCCGCTGGCCCGGCAGGAACCGCCAGATTTCCTCAGCGGTGAAGCTGAGTATCGGCGCCAGCCAGCGCACCATGGCCTCGAGGATCTGCCACATCGCCGTCTGTGCCGAGCGGCGCGGGGCGCCGCCGCGAGGGGTGGTGTAGAGGCGGTCCTTGATCACGTCCAGGTAAAAGGCGCCAAGGTCGACGATGCAGAAATTGTGGAGCTGCTGATAGACCTTGTGAAACTCATAGGACCCGTAGGCCGCGACAATCTCCCGCTGCAGCTCGCTGGTCCGGTCGAGCGCCCAGCGATCTACCGCCACCAGTGCATCCACCGGCACCGCATCCCGCGCGGGATCGAAGCCGTCGAGGTTGCCCAGCAGAAAGCGGGCCGTATTCCGCATCCGGCGGTAGGAATCCGCCATGCGCTTCAGGATCTCCTGGGAAACGTTCATCTCACTGCTGTAGTCGCTGGACGCGACCCACAGACGCAGAATGTCCGCCCCGAGGGAGTTCATCACGGACTGGGGCGCCACAACGTTGCCCAGTGACTTCGACATTTTGCGGCCCTTGTCATCCACCGTGAAGCCGTGGGTCAGGACTGCCCGGTAGGGCGCTGCGCCGTCCGTCGCCAGCGCCGTGAGCAGCGAACTCTGGAACCAGCCCCGGTGCTGGTCGGAGCCCTCCAGGTACAGGTCAGCCGGAAAGCCAATCTCCGGGCGACTCCGCGGGAGGCAGTGATGGACCATTCCCGAGTCCATCCAGACGTCCATCGTGTCTGTCACCTTGTCGTAGTCGGCAGCAGCGGCCCCAAGCAGATCAGCCGGGTCCAGGTCGAACCAGCCGTCGATGCCCTGCTGCTCCATGCGCCGGGCAACAGCCTCGATGAGCGTCAGGGTGTCCGGGTGCAGCTCGCCGGTCTGCCGATGGATGAATAACGGGATCGGCACGCCCCAGGTCCGCTGCCGGGAAATGCACCAGTCCGGCCGCCCCGCCACCATGCCTGCGATACGCTCCTGCCCCCAGGCCGGGAACCAGCGCACGCCAGTGATGGCCGTGAGACTCGCTTCACGCAGGTGATTCTGGTCGAGACTGATGAACCACTGGGGCGTAGCCCGGAAGATCAGCGGTGTCTTGTGGCGCCAGCAGTGCGGGTAACTGTGCTGGAACTTTTCCGCGTGCAGCAGCTGGCCGTTCTCCCGCAACAGTTCGACGATGCGACCATTGCCGTCAGTGATGTGCACACCCGCCAGCAGCGGCGTCCCGGGCACGTAGACGCCCCGGCCATCGACCGGGTTATCCACGGGCAGCTGGTAGCGCAAACCGGACTGGTAGTCGTCCTGGCCATGGGCCGGAGCCGTGTGCACAGCGCCGGTGCCCGCATCCAGCGTCACATAGTCGGCGAGGATCACCGGGACGTCGCGGGCGTAGAACGGGTGCCGGAGCGCGAGTCCCTCCAGCACCGCCCCCTGGAAGCGGGCCAGGATCGTTGGGGTCAGGATCGTGGGGGCCAGGATCGTGGGCAGGATCGTGGGGGTCGCGGTGGTGTAGCGGCGGAGCGCTGCGTCTGCCAGGCCTTCGGCCAGCACGAGCACCATCGGTCCTGCGGCGAGCTCCACGCTGACGAGCACGTAGGGCAGTTCGCCACCCAGAGCTACCGCCTGGTTGGCCGGCAACGTCCAGGGCGTGGTGGTCCAGATGGGGATCGAAACCGGAGCCCCGGGCTCCAGGCCAAGGCGCCCGTACAGGGCTGCCGCGTCCACGACCTCGAAACGGGCATCCACCGCGACGGAGGTCTTGTCGGCGTACTCGACCTCCGCCTCCGCCAGCGCTGACCGGCAGTCGAGACACCAGTGCACGGGCTTGTAGCCGCGCAGCAGATGGCCGTTGTCGATGATGCGGGCGAAGCCGCGAATCTGCTCAGCTTCGAAGCGGGGATCCAGCGTCAGGTAGGGGCGATCCCAGTCACCGAGCACACCAAGGCGGCGGAAATCCCGGCGCTGGCTGTCCACCTGCTGCAAGGCGTACTCCCGGCAGGCCTGGCGGAATTCCGCGGCGCTCAGCTTCTCGCCCACCTTGCCCAGCTTCTTTTCCACCTGGTGCTCGATGGGCAGTCCGTGGCAGTCCCAGCCGGGGATATAGGGCGCATCGAAGCCGGACAGCGTCTTCGACTTGATGATGATGTCCTTCAGGACCTTGTTGACCGCATGGCCAATATGGATGTCGCCATTGGCATAGGGCGGGCCGTCGACGAGCAGGAAGCGCGGCCTGCCGGCAGCGGCCTTGCGGATCTCGCCGTAGAGGTCCTGCGCGTTCCACTCCGCCAGCATCTGGGGCTCCCGTTTCGCCAGATCGCCCTTCATGGGGAAGTCCGTGCGGGGGAGGTTCACCGTGTCCTTGTAGTCCGTCACTCGTGGGTCCCTTTATCAGCAAGCAGTCGGCGGGCCTCGGCCGCATCCAGCTCCATCTGCCGGCGCAGCGACTCGAGGTCATCAAAACGGGTCTCGTCCCGCAGGCGGGCGACAAAATCCACGCCGAGCTGGCGGCCGTAGAGGTCGCCGTCGAAATCGAAAATATGCACTTCCAGCAGGGCCTCGACCCCCGCCACCGTGGGCCGCGTGCCGACGCTGGCGACAGCATCACGCACCCCCTCGCCAACCCCATGCACGCGGACCGCGAAGATCCCGCTCACCGGGCTTACGCGCCGCTGCAGCCGGATGTTGGCGGTGGGAAACCCCAGCTGCCGGCCCAGCTGCTGTCCGCGGCCGACCCTGCCCACCATCCGGTAGGTTCTACCCAGCAACTGCCGGGCCGTGCGGAGGTCGCCGGAGGCCAGGGCATTCCGAATCGCTGTGCTCGAGACCCGCAGGGCGCCCACCGTGACGCTCCCGACCTGCTCCACGCGAAACCCGTGACGCCGGCCTCCCGCCTCAAGGTGGGCAAAGGTGCCAGCCCGGCCCTGACCAAAGCGGAAATCATCGCCCACCACCAGGTGCCGGACGCCCAGCACGCCCACCAGCAACTGCTCGATAAACGCTTCCGGGGACAGTTCCTGGAGCCGCCGCTCGAAGGGTGGACAGTACAGCTGGTCGATACCCAAAGAACCGAGAACGAGGAACTTTTCCCGCAGCCGCATCAGGCGAGCCGGCGGCTGCTGTGGACTCATGACCTCCTGGGGCGTGGGCTCGAAGCTGAAGACCAGCGCGGGCAAGCCCCGGGCGACTGCCTCCTGGCGCACCCGGTCGAGAATCTGCCGGTGCCCAAGGTGCACCCCGTCAAAAACACCAACCGTTCCCACGCACCCGGACGGTACCGCTGGAACTCCTGGCCGGGGCCGGCGGAAAACATGCATGGGATCGAGCGCGCCAAAAGCGGTGATTATAAGGTCGTCCGGCTACGAGTTTCGCATCCGCAGATCGGCGGGACGCAGGCCCACGGCGAAGAGTGCCGCGAAATAGGCCAGCGCCGCACCACCCACGGCCGCCGCGAGCCACAGGCAGCGCGTCAGCGGTGCGACGGCGAGCCAGGCGGTGGTGGCCGGAACGACCGACGCCAGCAGCACGGCCATGACGCCCGCCGCGACGGCAACGCGCACCAGAAACTGCCCCCAACCGGACCCGGGCTTCAGGACCCCGGACCGCCGCAGTCCGCGATACAGCAGGGCCGAGTTGATGAAGGAACCGAGAGACGTGGTGACCGCCAGCCCCGCGTGGGGCGCCTCCCCGCCGGCAAGTGCCCAGGGCACTACCAGCAGCAGGTTAAGGATCATCGTCGAGCCCAGGGCGATCAGGCCGACGCGGACCGGCGTCGCGGTGTCCTGACGGGCGAAGTAGCCGGGAGCGAGGACCTTCACCATCGTGAAACCCATCAGGCCGGCAGAGTAGGCAATGAGGCTGTAGCTGGACTGTTCGACGTCCCGGACGCCGAACGCGCCGCCGTAGAAGAGCGTGGTCAGCAGCGGCCCGGACAGCAACATGAGACCGAGAGTGGCCGGCGTGACGATCAGGATCACCAGGCGCAGCGCCCAGTCCAGAGTGTTGCCGAAGTCATCGGTCGCCCGCGCAGCGTGCTGGCGGGACAGGTTGGGCAGCATCACGGTGGCGAGGGCGATACCGAACACCCCCAGGGGGAACTCCATGATGCGGTCCGAGTAATACAGCCAGCTGATACTGCCGGTCACGAGGAACGATGCAATGAGTGTGTCGAGCAGAATGCTGATCTGCGCCACCGATGAACCGAACAGTCCCGGCACCATCAGCTTGAGGATTTTGCGCACACCGGGGTGCCTGAACCCCCACCGCGGCAGCGGCAGGAGGCGGATGCGCGCCAGGGAAGGCAGCATGCACAGTAACTGGACAACGCCAGCGGCAAAGACCCCGGCCGCCAGCGCCATTCCGGGCCGGGCGTAGAGGGGCGCAACCCAGACCGCAAAGATAATCAGCACCACATTCAGCATCACTGGCGAGAACGCGGCTGCCACATAGCGGTGATAGGTGTTGAGGACGCCGCCGGCCAGTGCGGCCAGTGACACGAACAGCAGGTAGGGAAACGTCCAGCGCAGCATGTCCACGGCCAGCGCAAAGCGCCCGGCGTCCTCTTCACTGGTACCGGTCGCGAAACCAGGGGCAAAGACGCCGATGAAGACCGGGGCAGCGATCGCCCCCAGGGCCGCCAGGACCGACAGCATCACGCCGAGCGTCCCGGCAGTGCGACTGACCAGCTCCCGGACCTCGGCATGGTCACGGGACTGGTCGTACTCGGCGAACACCGGCACGAAGGCCTGCGAGAAGGAGCCCTCGGCGAAGAACCGCCGGAAGATGTTGGGGATCCTGAACGCCACGAAGAAGGCGTCCATCACGAGGGAAGCGCCAAAGTAGCGGGCAAACACCACGTCCCGGACAAGACCCAGGACGCGCGAGAGCAGGGTCCAGATCCCCACGGTGCCGGTGGACCGGAGCAGCTTGCGGCCACTCGGCCCCTCGGGCTGGCCGCCGGGCTGGCTGAGGAGGGGGCCGTTGGGCTGATTGGCGGGCTGGGGCGATTCAGTCATGCGGGCGCCAGTCTACCGACCTTGACTTACCCGGGGTTAAACCTGAAGAATACGCGCCCGTCGCGGCCGTCCGCGAACCCCACCTCAGCAAGACCAGTCTGGAAGTACCTGTGGCGAACACCAAGTCAGCAGCCAAGCGCGCCAAACAAGGCGAACGTCGTCGTCAGCACAACGTGGCCCTCCGCTCGCGGATGCGGACCGCCATCAAGAAGGTGGTCAAGGCCATCGAGGCCGGCGATACGGCCGAAGCTGCCAGCGCTTTCAAGGCCGGTGCCGCTGAGGTAGCCAGCATGGTGAACAAGGGCCTCACGCACAAGAACAAGGCTGCCCGGCACAAGAGCCGTCTGAACAAGGCCGTCAAGGCGCTCACCACAAAGAAGAAGTAGGAGCGCCTTCAGGCGCGATCCCGACCGTCGCGATCCCGACCGTCGCGATCCCCACCGTCCTCTTCCCCGCCTTCATCTTTAGCGTCGGTCGCGCCTAAAGGCGCTCCTACCACCGCCAACGCCTCCAGCCGCGTCATCAGATCCTGCGCCAGTCGCACCGTGCCCGCGCTCGTCAGGGCGCTGATCCGGTAGACCGGGGGGCGTTCGCCGGTCTCGTCCAGGCCCAGCGCCGCGCACACCGCAGCCTCGCTCTGTGCCGCTTCGGCCTCGCTCACCAGGTCCGTCTTGTTCAGGACCAGCCAGCGCTCCCGCGCCGCGAGTTCCGGACTGAAGCGCTGGAGTTCACCGACCACCGCCACGGCATCGGCCGCGGGATCACTGCCATCGAAAGGTGCCAGGTCGACGAGATGAACCAGGAGTCGCGTGCGGCCGAGATGCCGGAGAAAGCGGGTGCCAAGGCCGGCCCCCTCGGCGGCCCCCTCGATGAGTCCCGGAATATCCGCCATTACAAAGCTGCGCAACGGTCCGACAGACACCACGCCCAGGCCGGGGTGCAGGGTAGTGAACGGGTAGTCCGCCACGCGGGGCCGGGCGGCAGACACGGCCCGGAGCAGTGTGGACTTGCCGGCATTCGGTTTGCCCAGCAGCCCCACATCAGCCAGGAGGCTGAGCTCAACCTTCAGGGTCCGGCTTTCCCCGGGGGTGCCGGGGGTGGACTGGCGGGGCGCCCGATTGACGCTGCTCTTGAAGCGGGTGTTGCCGCGCCCGCCCTCACCACCGGCCGCCACCAGCAGGCGCTCCCCATCCCGGGTGAGATCGCCGAGCAGTTCGCCGGTGTCGGCCTCAACGACCCGGGTGCCGGCGGGCACCAGAACCTCCAGGGATTCGCCACAGCGGCCCGTGCAGTCCGAGCCCGAGCCACCCTCGCCGCTCTTGGCAGCGAAGCGCCGATTCACGCGAAAGTCAGCCAGGGTGTTGAGTGCACGACTGGCCACCAGCCACACGCTGCCGCCAGCACCCCCATCACCACCGTCCGGCCCGCCCCGGGGGATGAACTTCTCCCGCCGGAAACTGACGCAGCCAGGACCACCGTTCCCGGCAGCCACGCGAATGGCGGCTTCATCGACAAATTTCATGGTGGCAACTTCCTCTTGCTGTGCCTCGCAGGCCATTTGGGGCCCAGAGACGAAAAACCCCGCATACGCGGGGTCTTTCTCAAGCCTGAGCCCTGACTCTAGGCAGTAGCAGGTGCGGCAGCAGGAATAACGTTGACGACCCGCCGGCCCGCCGCGCCCTTGACCTCAAACAGAACCACGCCGTTCGCCTTGGCGAACAGGGTGTGGTCGCGGCCAAGACCCACGTTCTTGCCGGGGTGATACTCCGTACCCCGCTGGCGCACGAGAATGTTGCCGGCAATGACGGTCTCGCCGCCGTACTTCTTCAGGCCAAGACGCTTTGATTCAGAATCGCGGCCGTTACGAGTACTGCCGCCTGCTTTCTTGTGTGCCATGACTCAAATACCTCAAAGTTGGTTTTCAGGCGCTGCCAGCTGTGATCAGGCGCCGCCAGCTGTGATCAGGCGTCGCCAGCTGTGATCAGGCGTCGCCAGCTGTAATCAGGCGCCGCCAGCGATGCCCGTAATTTCGACCAGCGTGAACGCCTGCCGATGGCCGTGCATGCGCTTGTAAGTGGTCCGGCGCTTGAACTTGATGACGGTGAGTTTGTCGTGCCGATCCTGGGCAACGACGGTGCCGGTAACCCTGGCGCCCGGGATCAGGGGCTTGCCGACCTGGACGGTGGCGCCCTCGCCAACCATCAGGACCTCGGCGAACTCGACGGTGTCCCCGGCAGCCGCCTCGAGTTTTTCGACTTTAACTTTTTCGCCCGGGCTGGCGCGGTACTGTTTGCCACCCGTCTTGAACACTGCGTACATCGGATTATTCCTTGAAGATCTGGTCCCGGTGGCCGTCCCGGGCGGGGCCTGAAGACAACCCCTCGAAAAGCCGGCGAATTCTAGAGGGTTAGCTACCGGCTGGCAACCTCTGCGCGGCACTCACCCGAGCCCCCGAGAATCGCATTCAGGCGTCCGGCGAGGCGGACGCCTGCCATCAGGAGGCGCTGGTCGACGAGCGCACGGGCCTGCTCCAGGTAGGCAGCCGGGAGCGCCACGGGCAAGCCCTCCCGGGGGGCTGGGTAGCCGTAAACCCGGGGCCGGAGGGCCTGGCTCTCCCGGGCCCAGTCCACGGGGCTTGCCAGGCGCCAGCGCCGCAGGTCAGCGCCGGCAGGAGTGGGCAGCAGCAGCGCCCGTTCCCGGGGGTTCCTGCTGCCCGGTGATGGCAGTAGTTCCCCATCCCAGACGGCATGGAGATTGGTCTGACGGCCCGCCAGGACCACCGGAATGAGGTTGCCACCCCGATCGCTCGCGCGGCCGACGTGCAGGGGTTGGTGCAGATCGACGACGAAGTGCACGACGAAGCGCAGAGCCTGGCCCCGTCGCCGGCTACCGAGGGACGTATCGGCCAGTTCCTGCTCGAAGCGGTCGAGGGCGGCGAGCACATTGTCCGGGCTCTTTCGGGCGGCCCGGGCGATCGAGCCGCGATCGCTCACATTCAGGTAATGCCAGGGCTTCGTGTGCTCCCACTCGGGCAGCTGGCGAATCCAGTCTGGCCACATGCCGGCTTCCGCGAGCGGCATACCGGCCAGCAGCGGCTTGAGGGCAACCCGGGTCCGGGCGCAGAGGTGCTGATCAGCAATGTACCCGGCGACGCGGTGACCGGCAGGGCCGAACGCGCGGGCCGGAACCGACGACAGCAGTGCGGCAATCAGCAGCGCCGTGGTGGCCAGATGGTGTACAGAGCGCGGCATCGCGGGCATTATTCTTCTTGTAATGCATCTCGTCCAACCGGAATTCCCGCGATTTGACCTGGAAGCAGTGCGCGCGCTGCTGGGCGACGACTGGCCGGCGGTGAATCGGGAAATCACGGTGCGCCTGCGCAGCGACGTCGCCCTGGTGAACAGCGTCTCGCACTACATCGTTGGCGGCGGCGGCAAGCGTCTGCGGCCCCTGATCACCCTCCTCGCTGCCCGGGCCTGCGGCTACCGCGGCGACCGGCACATCATCACGGCCGCCATCATCGAGTTCATTCACACCGCCACCCTGCTCCATGACGACGTGGTGGACGCGTCCGACCTGCGCCGCGGCCAAGACACGGCGAACAGCGTGTTTGGCAACGAGGCGAGCGTGCTGGTGGGTGATTTCCTGTATTCGCGGGCTTTCCAGCTGATGGTCCAGGTCGGCCAGATGCGCATCATGGATGTGCTGGCGGATGCCACGAACACGATTGCGGAGGGCGAAGTGCTGCAGCTCATGAACTGCAAGGACCCGGAGACCACCGAACAACGCTACATGGACGTCATCTACCGGAAGACGGCCCGCCTGTTCGAGGCGGGCGCCCAGATTGGCGCCATCCTTGCGGACCAGACCCGGGCTGTCGAAGAAGCCCTCGTGGACTACGGGCGGGAACTGGGTCTGGCCTTTCAGCTGGTGGACGATGCGCTGGATTACAGCGCCAATCCCGGCGAGCTCGGCAAGCAGGTCGGCGACGACCTTGCTGAAGGCAAGCCGACGCTACCGCTCATCTACGCGCTCCAGCGGGGCTCGCCCAAGGAGCAGGTGATGATCCGCCGCGCGATCGAGCGGGGTGGCCGGGAAGACATCCGGGCCATTCAGGCCGCCATCCAGTCCACCGGCGCCCTCGCCTACACGGCTGCCAAGGCCCGGGATTGCGCGGCGCGGGCCCGGATCGCGCTGGGCCCGGTGCCTGATTCCCCCTTCAAGACAGCCCTTAACGACCTGGCGGACTTCGCCGTCGAGCGCCGTTACTGACGCCATCCGCTGCCCGCGTATACAATGGCGGCCGCTGCGGGCTTGCCCTGCAGATCGAAACCCGTTCGGGGTGTAGCTCAGCTTGGTAGAGCGCTTGCTTCGGGAGCAAGAGGTCGTTGGTTCGAATCCAGCTACTCCGACCAGGCCCGCTCACGCGGCTGGATCCCGACTAAAATGTCCCGCTTTCGCGACCGGGGCTCGTCTTTGGCGCGAGACGACCGCCCGTTACTTCGGCGCGTCGCAGTCCGTGCGCTTCAGCACCACCCGCCGGTTCAGCGCGCGGCCTTCCGCGGTCTTGTTGTCCGCGATCGGCTCGCTCTCACCCGCTCCGGAGGCGGCCAGCCGGCCCACGGCCACGCCCTTGCCCTGAAGGTACGCCGACACGGTCTCGGCGCGCCGCTCGGAGAGCTTCTGGTTGTAAGCGTCGGCACCGGAACTGTCCGTGTGGCCCACCACCGTGCCGGCGACGAACTTCAGGCTCGTCAGGTTCGTGGCCACTTCGTCCAGCGTGGCCTTGTCCGCCGCAGTGAGCTCCGCCGAGTCC